>NZ_LDUK01000042.1:0-9810 GCF_001043575.1 Bacillus sp. LK2 | reverse complement strand
TTTCTTTTTTTATTATGAAGGTGGAGATTTTTGAGCGTTGTTTGCTTAAAAATACTACCTGTTCCTTGCGGAACTTTTAGCCTTATATAGAGAGTGAGAGTAAATTAACCTTATGTAGTTATAAAAATGCTGTTATATCAAGGGTTTATAGGTAATTTCGTAGTTATCAAATTAGGTAACATTAGTTATCAAATTAGGTAACTACGAAATTATAAAAAATAGCCCTTAAAAAAGGGCTATTGGAAATTTTTTCAATAATGATTTGGATTTTATAAATAATGCTTTTAAAGTAATCTCAATATTGTCACGTTCACCAGAGAACATAATGTTAGGATTAATAAAAATTGCATTAGTACGTACGTTATTACCTTCGATTTCTTGACCTACTGCTTTTACTACAACACCTTTTTCTTGTAATTGCTTTAATACTCGACTAACTTTAGGTTTACTTGTTCCAAGGCGTTCAGCAATCTGTGTTTGAGTCATAGGAACTGCACTTCTAGAATGAATATCATCAACTATACAATTACTCTTAAATTGTAAAAAACGTTGAATACGCATTAAAAATAGTATTTCTTCATCAGTAAAATATCCCGTTTCCAAAGCATAGTTCCAATTATCTTGAATCAATTGAACAAACCTCACTTTCGATTGAGGACTTTTTTTAGTGCCTATGTAAAGCTCTTTACCAGTAGCTTTAGCCATAAGTTCCATAGCCTGTTCTAATTCAGCTTTAGCAACATCATTATGATCTTGCTTAAATTGTTCATTTTCAATTTCCAAATCTCTTTTTCTAGCATTTTTTTCAGCTTGTCCAAAATCAATAATTTTCTTTGTCATATCTAAGTTAATTCCTCCTTAATTGAGGGAATCAACAAAAATACCTATTTTTTGCTATTTGATTATAAATCAAATTATGATAATCTATAATCAGATAAATGAAGTTTAGGTATTTTCGCTGAAATACCCTTTTAAAAGAGTCATGTTAGCCGCATGACTCTTTTTTCATTCTATCATGTTTTTAACAACCTTAAAGATGAAAACAAAGTTTCCCTAAATTTTTTTAACGTTCCATGTCATATCCTCGATGTCTACTCATTTCCCTCTTATGCTCACGTTCAAATTGATTGTCTATTCCCTTGCTACCCAATTCATTTTTAATAAGCCCTCTAAATGCTTTAAATTGCTCTTTAAGGACACTTTTCGTTTGTTGGTATAAAACTCTTACATTAATCTGTAAATCTCTTATACAAGCTTTTAATGAGCTAATTTCCCTATTTAATATACCAACTTCCTCTTGCAACTTACTTTTTTCTTGTTTCAATGTTCGATTTTCTTTCATCCAATCCTCTGCATGTACTCTTAAACTCTCATTCTCTTTCACAAAATCTGTTTTTTTCAAACGCTCATAATCCTTTTTAATAGTAACCGCTGCATTCACTTGTTTTGTTAATTCTTGATATTGTTCTGGTGATAAAACATAATTTCTTGTCTGTTCCTTCGTAATTTCAGCTTTTCCAAACATCTTATCCTGTACTTCTGTTATTACTTCTTTACGCAAAAATGGAATTTTAATAGGTTCATTTGGCACTTGATCCGTAGCACTATCTAATTCTTTTTGCATTTGTTTCACTCTTTTTTCTAACTCTACATGACACTCGCCAATTAGTTGCAGCTTTTCACTTTCACTCTCTACTTCTTGTTTTACTATCTCTAATTCTTTGTACTTATCAACGACATCACTTTCCAAACTCTTTTTCGCTACTTCTAATTCGTTTGTTTTCTCTTCAATATTTTTTAAATGATGGTCAATCTTTTGTAATTGCGCTTCTTTTTCTTGTACTTGATTCTCAACAATTGATCTTGTTTCTGCATATTCCTTGTATTGACGGACTTTCATGTATTTATGTGAACCTACATTGGCACGTTCAAAATTCAGAATGTGTCCTTTCGCTAATTGCTCAATATAGGCCGTTTCTAATTCTCTCCAATGTGCAATTAACTTTATTCCCGTTCCTTCTACACCTTGTTGTTGCAAGGCTCTATCCATTCCGACACGCCTCGTTAATCCTCGACTACTTTCAAAATTGGGTACATAGTTAATATGTAAATGCGGATTGGCTTCATCATCATGTAAAACCATGTTATAAACCGCTAGGTTTGGATTTCGCTCTTGAAACGCTTCAGCATAGCGCTTCAGGGCTTCCTTTTTAGCTTCCCTATACTTTGGGTCATCTTTGCCTTCCCCAATCGCTACAACGAGTTCTCGTTGCTCATGTGTCTTATCGTCTTTATGTATTTTGTTATAATAGTCATCAATCTTACGGTCATTCCGTTTTTGTTTCTCGTTATACTTGTCCACTGCTTCTTGAAAGACATCTTTGTATACACTTCGGATGTCCTTTTGAACAAAGAAAATATTCTCATCTAATCTGGCTGGATCTATGCCAGGATTCCCATGAATGTTTTCTCTGTTATTGTGACTTAATGAACTTTGGTGAGATTGATTAAATGAAATAGAACCCAACATAAAGTGCCACCACTTTCCCTAGATTAATTGATACCATAAGTCTAGCAAAGCGACGAAATGGAGTCAATTAAAGTAACCCTATACGTATTTTGACGCTTTCGCATCAAAATCGATAGGGGTCTGCGACGCTTTTCGGCTCCGCCTAGCCATGCCTAGCATGGAAAAACACCTCGGACTTTGTCCGAACCTACAAGGGGAACACTTCCCCTTGACCCCCTCAATCGAACTCCCCACCCCCTCAATCCTTGAGGGACTCCCTCGCCGGTTGGCGTCCCCAAAACGGTTTGTTTTGAGGAACTGCCAAGAGGATGGAAAATCCGCTGCACGTATCAACTCCTTAATGCTCCTTTCATGGATCAGCATAAACCGCTGAACCATTCCAGTCCGCTTACCGTTGACACTTACCCATTATTCATCTTCTCCCAATAGTCTTATTGCGGGTTGTTCCAATCGTTCATTAAACCCTCTGTCATAGATAATATATCCATTCCCTTGACTTCGTTCTAAAATTTCTCTTATTTTCATTGGAACTAAATAAAATTCCTTAAACGACCGGTTTTAGGAAACTTTTGGTACTGGTTAGTCAACTCCAATGGTAATAACTATAGGGTTTCTAAAACCAACTAGTGGATCAAATTCATTTGTTAATTCAACTAAGCGTACGAAATTCGCTAAATGTTGGTGCTACCCCTATAAGCTTTTAATTTCAACATAAAATTATAAAAAACCTTGATGAGCATATAGCCCATCAAGGTTTCAAATTAATATAAGATTAACGCTCTTCACTATTCAACGGTTTATTCAAATTTCAATCTAGAGATTACTATTGTAAGTAACTAGTAGAAGTAATATAATCAAAATCCTCAAAAGAATCCACTAGGTTCTCGTGCTCAAAATTGTAAATTAAAATAACAGCGTTATATAACTTATTTAAGTTAACATATCCTCTAATTTTAGGTAGTATAATCTCTTCATATGAACACCCCTCTAATAAAGCAGAGATATTATCACTCTTTTCTTCTAATACTGCTTTTTCAATAAAATCCTCATCTGTTTCATCCATATCAATATTGAAATCTACAAAAAATTTAGAAGGTACAGACTCTCCGTCTTCATCGTATGTTAAATTGACATATTTCTCTAACTGGTTTTGTGTTTTAATATTACCTAACCATATTGAAACCATTCCTTGCTTTTCCATAAATAACACACCCCTATTTTAATCTTAACCCTTCTGGCAATGATGAAATTCCACCCTCTAATCTATAGTGAGCCCAATTATTAAGTCTTCTAATAAATGTGTTATAGTCATTTGATGTATCAATAATTGCCAATAATTCATTATGTGCTTTTGTAGAACCTAATCCTCCATGAACACCTTTAGGATTTACAAATTTAACATCAGATATTGCTGTTCTTAAATCTTTAATTTTTTCAGCACTTGTATCCCAAAACTTGAATTGTGGAGCCCTTGATACTAAATGCCATTCATGTAAACCACCAGGTTCTCTAAGCTGACGTTCTATTTTCTTTCTAATCTTTTTATCTTTCCATAATTCATCCAATTCTGCACTAGAAAGAGAATTAAAGAAATCATTAAATTTACCACTTTTTGCAGTCGGGATATCTTCTGTAGTTAATTTAGATATATCCTCTATCTTACTACCTTTTCCCGTACCCCTAGTTTCACTCTTAGCATTTTGATTGATTTTGAGATTATTAGTTTCGCTGGTTTTTTCAACACTTTTGATTTTGTCAAGCAACCCTGCCTCTTTTAATACTTTCTCTTCCTTTTCAGTTAATTCTACACCTTTTAAAGTTTTCTTCCCACCTTTTAACGCTTTTGCTATGTCTTCTAACTTCTTAGTAGGAAGGACTGATAAAACTAGCATTCCAGCTGCCGCCGTTCTACTACCTTCTTCTCCTGACAGCCAATCTTCACCGGTTACTGATTGATAAATGTCATTAATGAATACAAAATCACCTATGAAATGAGCGCTTTCTTTGAAAGACTCCTTATCAAACATCCACTTAAGTTCCTTCGTTTTATCCTCATCATAAACACCATCAACATACACATTATAATGTGTATGTTCTCCTACAGAACCCTTATTTACCTTTTCAGCTCGTACCTCTATCTTAGGTTCATTACGTTTTACATAATCCTGCCATTTTTCTTGAATGCCTTTTGTCCAACTTAACGCTTCTGCATTTGGAACCGTAAATGTACCACTGGAAGCATTCCATGCCGTCTTTGTTTGGGCTAATCCTTGGTTAACCGCTTGCTGTAAAGAGGCGATTTCTGAAAATATACTAGGAGAACTCGAATTAAAGGTGATCAACTTTTGTAATTTTTCTTCTAACTTTTTCTTAACACCACCATACATATGAATAAGCGTTGAGTTAGCTGATAATTGAGCTGTTCTCATCCCATCAAGATGTGGTACATTCAGCAACATTAGATTGCGTTGAATGCCCTCTGCCTGTCCTAACAATGAATTGACTTCACAAATTTTTATTTCTAACTCTGCTTGTATCAAGTCGCCACTATCTACTTGAGCAACATAAGTCTCTGGAAATTTCTTAACCGCACGTTCGACGGCTTCAGATAACAATATACCTGCCTGTGCAAGTGGATATAAGACCGAAGAAAAATATTGCTTTGCCGAATCATATGCTTGTCCCGTTAAAAAAGGACTATTCAGAGTAAAATCATTGATCGCTTTTTGTAATTGATTATAACCCTGCACTTGTTGTTTGCACATATTACTTACGCTCGATGCTTGTCTCTGAGAAGCTGAAACATACATATTAATACTCATATGTTCACTCCTTCTCAGCCATTGAAGCTTTTCTTTTTTCAGATGCTACATTACTCAAACTATTTTTAATGGTTCTATATTGAGACTTTAATTCTCGTTCTCCCTCGTCTACGTGATTCATAATTTTTTTGGATTCCCATGCAAATTCACTCATTGTTGTCTCATAAAAAATACGTTCATCATTTTTATGAAATAAATATCTCAATTGATCCATTACACGATGAGAATTCCTAAAGTGGTTATCATACATATCTTTTACTTGTTTGATTTCTCTGGTCTCTTTTGTAATTGCTTCTTCCTGTTTTATCAAATCCTGTTCCTCTTGATGCAACTTTTCCCATTCTGTTTGTGTCATGAATGCAAACCTCCAATTCGGTTGAATACAGTTTGACTCGCCGATTGGTCCATTGCTTCAAAATTTTCTGCCACACTATGTATATTGTTAGCCGCTGTAGAAATGGCAAGAGCAATTTGTTTCGCTGTCTCTTGTGCAATTTGAATAACTTCTTGTGCATTCGCATTACCAGCAACCGTTGTTTGTGTATCTGTCTCATTTGATATTAAAGAAGATTGAATCATAATATCTGTCGCACTTTTTAAAGCCGTTGCTTTCTGTTGCGCTCCACTTAAATCACTTTTGATATCAGACAATGTATTACCCCCTTAATCTGAAAAAATTCAACCAAGTATAGCAAAACGAAACAGGAAAACATCAAAATGTCTTTTATTCGAAACGTATGTCACATATTAAATACAAAATTATTAATTCATTCAGTTTTGTTTTTGCATTGCTAACATATTTCACAAACAAAAAAGCCATGCAATCACATGACTTATCGTAAAAATCTTAACGCTGTTAAATAAGACTCTTTTTCTTATTCTTCAATGTAAACTTTTAAATATTAGTTTACATTCAAATCACCGAAAATATTGACTTCTCGACAAATCATCTGATATCCTCAAAATACACAACAAAAGTATACATTCAAAACACTGTAAATAAAGAGGTAGAAAATCCATGAACAAAAAAACACATTTCATTGATGCCCAACCCATCCGTAGTAAAAAACAAATCGAAGATATGAAATGGCCTCTTAAACGTCATTGTTCCGAAAAAAACAATATTATAGACATCTTTTGTGTTTAATTTAACTATTATGATTAATCTTGATAAATATTTAATTGTATTGACTTAAAAAGGAAATAAGTGTATTTTTGTATTAAGTAAATTATTTTTACCTATGGCAACTTTAAAGTTATAAATCCCTCATAAAAGTATTTAAAAGTAATTCAAGGTTTATGTCATGGTATTCCTCTGTAGCTCCCGATATTATCTCGGGGGCTACTCCCGTTTTTGAAGTTAACATAACCCTATTTAATCATAATACAAACAAAAAGAACCAAATTTTTAAATAACACAGTTTCCCTTTAGGAGATGTTTTATATGAAAAATAAAAATCCAAAAAAAACAATTAACCATCTTAAAACAAATGCACAAGTTTCCGCAGAAGAATTATCAAAAATATTAGCAGATGATCACTCATTAACAACAGAAAACTTACTAATTTTAGGTGTTGATATACATGTATTATCATCGAAATGTGTATTAACCATCTACAAAATATTTAATGAAACAAAAGGATTAAAAACTATACGTAGTTCTATTTGGGAAAAAAGAGATAGTAATTGGAAGTTATTTTTTCATCAAGAAACAAAAATATACTAAGAGTAACTATTTATGATTAGAAACTATACTCATTGTTTTATTTCACTAAGCACATTATATATTTCATACAGATTTACCACCCATACTCAACCAAAATATACACAAATAAATCCCAACACTAATTTCTCACCTCTATTAAGTTTACATAACCCCACTTATCGGTAGTAAACAAAAGAGCTCACTCTTTGTTATATAGAAGTGAGCCTTTTTGTTTATTTATTAAATAAACGATTCCAAAAAGAATTTTTTTGCTTTGTAATTGCAAGCTGTTGAATACTTCGTATATTTTCCATCAACATTTTATCTCTTTCATTTGCTCGATTTTCTTGTCGAGTAAGTTGATGTTCCATACGTTCTAAAATTTCTCTATCACTTTTTCGTTCTTTCTCCATTTCTTCAATTTTTTCTAATAGGTGCCTATTAAGTTTATCTTGCTCTTTTATATAATCTATTAAACTTTGTATAGATTCATTTGTCACAGGAGTTAGAGAACGGTTAGAAGAGTGGGTTTCGCTTTTAGATTCTTGTTGTATTTCTTGGAGAGCGTCCCCCGTTCTTGATGAAGAGCGGTTTCCTTCACGCTTAGATATAATAACTTTTGCAGCTTGTTCTAAGTTGAATTTTTGCTCTTGTACTAAGCTTTTAAACAGTATGAGTGTATCTTGATCATAGTGAGTATAATAGCGAGTACCATCATCATTTTTCTCCCAGTAATATCCGTTCTTTTCTAGCGCGGCAGCCCATTTTCTTAAAGTACTTACCCCGATATTTAATCGTTCACTCATTTCTTTGTTTAACAAGACATATTCATATTCTTTCAAGCTATCACCTCACTCTTTAGAATATCATATATTTCCTTATGAGCGCTCTTTTACCCACTCTTCAATGATTATTCAAGAATGTTAAGAGAATTCCCTTTGTATTTTCCAGATTTAAAAAACAACGTGTATCCTCTTTTTAATTTATACAAGATTTTATCCAAAAAAAGATGAAAAACAAAATAGCAAGGATTCGGAGGATCCTTGCTATATCAACCATGTATAAAATCATGCATATCAATTTTACTAAAAAAAAGAAAGAACCCTATAAAAACAAGGGTTCCTTTTTTATCCTTGCTACTGATAATAGGACGTTATGTTAACTTTACATGAATACGATATACAACCAAAATCAAACAACATATCACTTTTTTAAAATGGTAAAATAGGGAAAAAGAAGAAAAGAAAAAAGTAAGGGAGGGACATAAGTGAAATATATTAATGGATTGTACATATCACTTATATTGATGGTGTTTGTTAATTTGCTTAATACTACAATATTTGATAATGAATATTCAGGGATAACAATGTATATCTCTTCTGTTATATTCGTAATTGGGAGCGCATTTTTCATAAATGCAAAACGACTTAAAATTAGTGAGAAAAAATAAAACAAAAAGTAACTTCCAATAACGTGCGTTATGTAGACTAAAAATATTTAAAGAGGGACCCAAGAAGTCCCCTCTTTTTTGATGTTTTTTGTTTTTACATTAATAACTGCTAGAATATCCATGATGATGGTGATGATGATATGGATAATAACCTACATGCTGGTATGGATAATAATGATGGTGATGATACGGATAATAACCTACGTGGTATGGATGATAAGGATAGTGACTTCCGTAATACGGAGTTGCCCCATAAATAGGTGTTTGTCTTTCCATCTGTATGCCCTCCCTATCCTCTAGAATTCTTAATTAAGATATGCGTCCAATATCTAAAAGTAAATAAGGTAAATACCCATCTGAGATAATCAAATTGTATCAAAACAAAAATCACGTTATCCAAAGACAATTCCACCTTGTCCTTGCTGCCAATAACAATAATTATGTAAATAAGCTGTCCATATGGATGGCTTATTTTATTTTTTTCTTAGCGTGGTTTTTTTCCAAAATACTGGCAATATCCGAATAAAAGAAATTTATCATGCCTAAAATTACCTAAAATTAAAAAGACCACCCTAAGGTAGTCTTTTTATGTAGGGTGGGAAGACATCGGTCTTCCCTTCGGGCTGCCCCTATGGAAAGGGCGTTTTGTTTCCAAAACTGTTTTTCCTAATTACATAGTATGCAAAAGTTTTAACTTGCTTCCTAAATTATTAAATAAAGATTTATGTAAACCTCACATAAGTCCTTATTTATAAGCCAAAACAAAAAGAGTAACAAAATGTTACTCTCATAAAAATATATTTAATAAAGTTCTTTTCTAAAATATAAAAAAAGCTTATCTAGGTGTATACACATTTTTGTCCCCTGCATACACTAATAATGTATAACGCCTATTTATTTGGTAAACTCCCTTACAACATAACAATTGAAAGGGGTCATTATGAATTATTCATTTAACAAATCTAATGAATTAATTCCTTTTAAAGAAGATTATGAGTGATTAAAAACAACCACTAGAGATCCATGTAATTCAAATTAAAATAAAAAACCAAAAATGTTACATAAACTTTTGGTTTTTTATTTTCTCCTTGTTTTTGGGTGTAAGTGCTGGCTAGTCGTGTGGGGGCTAAACCCCACATAGCGTTGATCCATATGGAAAAAGAATAATATCTTGAACGAAAGAACTTGCGGTTTGGCGGGTATAATTGCTGGTCCAAGTCGAGCAACCTAACACCTCGTTTTTGGTCTGTTCGGCTTGGCGACATGCCAAAACCCGCCAAAAAAAGTTTTGCAAGGACATAAT
>NZ_LDUK01000041.1:0-21343 GCF_001043575.1 Bacillus sp. LK2 | reverse complement strand
CCTTTATTCGTTGTTTATTCCAGCTAGAAGATCCTCTCGTTCTTCTAGAAAGAACACGCTGTGCTTTGGCTAACTTCTCTTCTAATGATCGAAAAAACTTCGGATTTTTATAGGTTGTTCCATCTGACAAAATGGCAAAATCTTTTAGTCCTACATCAATTCCAATGTAAGAATGTGTTTTCGGAAGTTCTTGCACTTCTGTTTCTACTAACAATGACACAAAGTATCTGCCAGAAGGGTTCCGTCTAACCGTAGCATTTAAAATACGTCCATTTACTTCACGACTTTTGGCAAATCGAACAAGACCTAGTTTTGGCAATTTAATTTTATTTCCTACAACGGCAATGTTTTCATTTGTTTGTTTTGTGGTGTAAGATTGTACGGTATTCTTCTTAGATTTGAAACGCGGGGCACTGTTTTGTTTTTTGAAAAAACGTGTATAAGCATCCGCAAGGTTGCGAACAGACGACTGAATAGCAATGCTATCTACTTCTTTTAACCAAACAAACTCTTTCTTCATGGCAGAAAGTTTGGCAGAGCAAGTACCATATGTCAAACCTTTTCCTGTTTCTTTGTATGCGTTATCCCATAGAGATAGGAAATGATTGAATACAAAACGAGAACAACCAATCGTTTTATTGATTAGTGTTGCTTGTGCTTTATTTGGATATATACGAAATTTATATGCTTTATTGATAATCATTCGTTTCACCTCCAGTTCGACATATATCTATTATAGAGCAAACATACATTCGATAGGTAGTGAATTGATAATGACAAATTATCCAGTAACACTTTACATATGTCGAACAATTAAGATGGCTTCATGCCATCCCTTGTCCGAAGCCAATTCATCTCCCACCTACTCACTAGGCTGCGACCCTTCATGTTCGTTGAGGAAGGAGTCTTCTTGGCTAAAATGATAAAAAGTGCACCATCCTATCTTAATGGCGCACTTTTTTATTTTATTTAATCCGAGAAGGTGTAATATGTTCTAGCCATAGAATGCCATCATACTGTTGATTTGGAATCATAATTTCATCCTGAAATCCCCAATGTTGTGCAATTATTGGTGTACACATCCAAGATGTTTCAGGACGATTTTTCTCACCTTTTAAATTTACAAATACTTGTGGATGTTGCGCAGCTTTCAAAATTTCTTCGATACTATTGGATTCATGTTTCTCCTTTACATATTGGATTGTTTTATTGTCCACAGAGTCTAGGCTACTTCCGCTATACGCAAATAAACCAATGGTATACATCTGATCCTTTATACGATTTGGTAGGTAATCTATCATATTTGGTCCTACGAATCCAAATTCATTTGTGAAATCCTTAATCATTTTAGAATTCTGTTTTCGAATATGATAATTATGACCCCATACCATTATTTTTTTACCTGTATATTGTATTTCACTAAGCCATGCTAAGTTTTGAGCCATCTTTTGGTCACGTGAATATAATGAGTAATTATTGTAAATAGTGTAGTCAAATGGAATGCTATACTGCTCTTTCATTTGATTTGACATATATGTTTTAAGCGAATCAATACGAGTACTAATTGTCTTTTCTAAAAGATTTACATCATATAATGATTTAGGTGCCACTTGTCGTAATTCATCCTTATGTTGTTGGATAAATTCTTTTATCCTTTCATATTTGCCTATAAGGGGTGTCTGCATTGCTTGAAACTCTTTATAGGAAGACACAGAACGATATTTAAAGATTTCACCTTCCGCTTCTGTAAGTAAATTAGCTACTTCAGGATTCAACTTCCCAATCCATTCGGAAGCATAGGTTGCAAATGGAAATTTTTCAATTTTATACGGGATTTGTATGTCAAACCCCGTTATTATAAGGGGTGTTCCTTTTTCCTTTTGTTCCTTTATGTATTGAAATAATTCTTCCACGTCTTCTGTAGACCATACATCAGATATAGATTTCTTCATCGCTTGTTCAGCTGTTAAATTATCTAAGTTTTGATACCCTGTATTTGCTTCCGCAAACCCTGATTCAAATGCAATTACATCATAATCCATTTCTTCATGTAAATACTTAATTATACGAATCTTTGATTGGTTCATTTCTGTTGAACCATGTGTTGATTCACCAAGGAGAACGATACGTTTGTCTTGTACCGTTTCTTTCAAGAATGATAAATCCTCATACGTATAAGCAGTTGGTTCTTTTAATTTTTTTGCATGCTCCCTAACCCATTCTTGCCATTTTGGCTGATCCACTGGTTTTTCTTCAGCTGTTACTGCCGTTGTAAATGTCGTTAGTGCAAGAATAGATGCTGTAATTCCTACTTTCCACTTTGATAACACACATACCCCTCCTGTATTTGCTAGATTCCCCACCCATTTATGAAAAGAATTTTCTATAACCAATGTATGGGCTTATGTAATTCATTTCCTTACATTTATATTAATAAATAGATATGGTGAAAACAAGAGAAGAGACATAAAATTCATTTTAATTAGAAAAGATAAAATAATTATCTGAGGCTTTACCCATTCACTCAAATTTGGGAACAATTCATTTCTTAAGTTGATGGGCAGGGGATATCGCCAACATTTTGAAAAAACACGCTAAGCAAAAAATATAATAAGCTGACCATATGGACAGCTCATTTACATAATTATCGTTCTCGGAAGTTGAATCGCATTAATTGATTTTACAATTATTCTTTGACATCAAACCAAATCAAGAATTTGGCAACTACCTGTTCAGCAAGTTTTTCATCAAACTGTTTTATACGATTATAAAGAGGAACATGCGAGAATTCTTTTAAATCAGTTTCAATATTCTTGAGTTTGGTTATCAAATTGTCTCGTCCATACTCGATGCAATACATATCATCATTTGAAAGATTCTGTTCCCAAATGCCAATATAGTCATCTGACCATACATGAACTATATCGTCTTCGAATTGTAGTGTAGGATATGGGTTATGTCCCATCCAAGGGCTACTTCCCTCTATAACACCATTAAAAATATCACGCCAACCTTCTAGCCCAGAGCAACAACTTGGAAATATCATTTTTTCTTCATCTTCAATAAATAGAATACCGCCCGCCATAACAATACTTTCCGCATTAAGTAAATCTTTAAATGCTGTAATTGGTCCATTAGAAATGTCAATATGGTTATAACCAAACAGTCCTACCAAAAACAAATCAACGTCTTGAGGAGAATTGTTTTTGGTAAGTGAAATATATTCTTTACATTCAACTTTATCAAGCCAATCAGGAAAATCGTAATACAGTTCTTGAACAATTGCTTTCACTTTAGGTTCAGACATGTTTTTTCACCTCTTTATCGGTTTAGTTATTATTTAGAAGGTAATTATCCTCTCTTGTATTGTATATTCTATACATATCTAGTCAACATAACGTAACATTATAGGGATTCAATATTTTTAGAAGACTATTAAAAGTCCTCTAGTTCGTTTAACTGGAGGACTTAGTTGCAAGAAGATAAATGGGTATCACTTTTTTGTTTTATTTTTTCTCACTAATTTTAAGCCGTTTGGCATTTCCGAAAAATGTGCTCCCAATTATGAATATAACGAAAGAAAGATACATTGTTATCCCTGAATATTTATTGTCAAATATTGTAGTATTAAGTAAATTAATAAACATCATCAATATAAGTGATATGTACAATCCATTAATATATTTCACTTATGCCCCTCCCTTTTTTTTCTTTCATCTCTTTTTTCGGCAACTTCTATGTAATAAATAGTGGTTTCTAAAGGCATTATTTAGAATCTCCTTTTCCCCTATTTTACTATTTAAAAGAAGTGATATGTTGTTTGATTTTGGTTGTATATTGTATACATACTTGGTTAATATAACGTCTCATTATCGGTAGCAAGAAAAAGGGGATTCCTTATTCTCACAAGGAATCCCCTTTTTCTTTTTCTATAATCCTATCCATTTTATATATATTCCTATTCTGGCATGGGTTTTAAGGTTCTCATTTGTTACTGGATTAGCCGAAAAACTGTATAAAATCTTGCATGTTCTTAGGGGTTACCATATATGAGCGCTACGTATTTGACTCTCTCAATGACCAACATTACTTAACGTGGTAAAATAATATTTGGATGGGAGTCCAATGTTATTAAAATTAAAGTGGTTATCAAGTCGGAGGAAGGCACCTTAGGGTGTATTTTTTTTTAAAATATATAAGCGCACCACCCCTTTCCTAATAGGGGTCCCCGGCTCATTTTTTCTTTTTTTAACCTTTTGTACAGAGATAATAAAGTCGTTTAAAACATAATAAAGTTGTTTTAAACGACTTTATTATGTTATTCAACAATTGGGTCAGATTGTGAAATAAGAAAGGACTGTTGAGGATCATTCTTGAATTTGTAAGTTATTCCTTTAAAGGGAAAATCGGAGTTAAGATTACAAGGTAGAATCATGAAAGGGGTATTCCTGTATGTTACCAATGGATAAACCTGGACAAATTGTTATTATGAACGGCACTCCTAGATCTGGGAAATCTAGCATCGCCACTGTAATCCAGAGTACGTTTAAAGGTGTGTGGATGAACTTAGGAGTAGATCAGTTCATCCAAATGACCCCAGAACGCTATCAGCCAGGTATTGGGTTACGTCCTGGTGGCGAGCGACCTGATATTGAGTCCTTGGTTATACTTATGTATAAAGCCATGTATGAGTCTATTGCTGCACACAGTCGTTTAGGGATAAACGTTATAGTTGATGTCGGTCATCATGACAATTATTCCGTCCCACGGGGAATTCTGCCCGAATGTGCACGGATACTAAAGGGACTGCCAGTTATGTTTGTTGGGGTTCATTGTCCAATTGAAATTATTATGAAACGACGGATAGAAACATGGAAAGTTAGTTACTCAGAAGATGGTTCAATCCCATTACCAGTAAAACTATGGCAAGAGTCCGTCCATGAGCCCGGTATTTATGACTTAGAAATCGATACTTCAGTACTAAACCCTGAAGAGTGTGCTAATTTAATTCGCTTGAGGCTCGAAAATGGTCCAACCCCGACAGCATTTCAATTAATTGAACACATGGGAACTGACTAATGCTTTGTTATGGAACGGATTACAGTATAAACCGCGGTTTTTCTATGAATCAGGTGATTATTTCACTCTGATATTGTAGATCAATCTTCCATTAAAGGGCGCTATTGTTGAATAAACCTTAGATTTTTAAACGACTTTATTGTTTATATTTTTGAGTACAGTGAAGTATCTTATATCAAAATTAAACAACTATATTTTAACCCCGTCTTATATTTAGAACGGGGTTATGCTTGTTTTTGGTGTTAAAATATAATAGCTTTATTGTCTATTTTTCTTAAGTTGATGGGTATGTATGGTGCCCCCCTCATGCCTCCTTACAGGGAGAATGATACGGCATTTTTTATTTACCTAATTACCGAGCTCTCACATGTTTTAAATAGTTACCTATCCCCTAATCACCGAGTATGTTTATTTCTCTAAATCACTGTCCATAATAATAAATAAAGACAAACCCTTTATCCTTAAGATACAAGCTCTTTCTCAAGAGTATCAAACTCGGTGATTAGGGTAGAGTGGTATAGAGTTTTTCCGTTCATATTACAAGTAAGGTTTGATTTTAAATCAAGCTTTACTTAAAACTAAACACAAAAAAATATGTACTACTGTCTATCGTTAGACAGTATCTTTGATAAACAATAATCTTTTTATGCAATATTGCATAAAAAAACACCTGTTACTCTTGCTATAATTTCAAGAGTAAACTGTTGCATCCAACATTTTATAATCTTCTATATTCATTAATATAGAAACCCTAATTACAGACAAAAAGGGAAGAATATTGGTGGTTCTTCCCTTTTTGCTTATTTTTTTAACAGTCTAATGTTTTATTTTATAGTCTAAAATATTTTTATTAATGAAACCTAGTAAAATTCAAAAATACATAACTTTAGTTAGCAAACGAGAATTAAATACCTCATTATTGTCTCTGTTATATTTAAAAGTTTCTTCTCTAATACAATAAGAAAAGCAAAAAGAACTTGTAGGAATCACTACAAGTTCTTTTTCAAATAATGTATAAAAGGTGAATTAAACTATCTCATTACTCGTAACGGGGAAACCATCTTACATATGGCTTGATTTCATTATATAACAAATATTAATATGTAGAGGCTTATGTTTGAAAATTATGTGAATTCATAAATGAAAGTCCGTCTTTCTTCCCTAAAAATCCCACTATTTATTTCGTATAAACTACTTTAAATTAACATCTATATCATAATAAATTAGCAGAAATATAGATATATGTAAATACAGAAGAATGTAAGTGGTTAGTTTTAAAGGACTTAGAAGTTCTCAAATACACTTATCAGAATTGAATTATAGTACTTTAAACAAACGAAAAAGAATTCCACTAGGAATAGCAATTAAAAAAGCACTCATTCGAGTGCTTTTTTATTGAACAGTAATACTTTAATACTCTATAATTAACTTTGGGGAAGGTAATGTGAGAGTATTAGACGTAGTCTTAGCATTATCTTTTATTTGATAAACCATGAAATTGAATAATTTTGTGGTTTATTTTTTATAAATCCACAAGTTTTAAACTATTTTTCATAAACGTAATCATGAAATTAACATCGGATTACAGATCCAGAATAGAGAGTCAGGAAATGGTCACCTATATCAATTATAGTGGTTGCTTGTATATAACCTTTAAAACCATTTGATGAATAATAAATTTCTTTTGGAATACTATCTTTAACCTGATAACTAGTTTTTGAGTACTTCACATAATGGCTTGTGATTACTTTTGATTCAGGGACAATATTAGCTCTTTGTTCAAAAGTATTTGCGATAGTAGAAGATGAATTAAATTCAACATTTTTCTGAGAAATACGATCCAAACTTTCAGCTTTTACACCTTCCGTTTGAGAAAAGGCACCTAAGCTACCTAATCCTATTAATGTAGCAAGTGTAAACTTTGAAACCCCTGTGAATTTCCCCATTTTATAAGCCTCCTTTAAATTTTTTATAAGATAGATCCTTACACTTCACAGTCTATATCTAACAAATAGACTGTGTACATACATATCATTAGACAAAATTCTACACTATGCTCTATTTTTTTTAGATTATGTATAATAATCCGTTGTTCAAAAAGTTGTCACAAATAAAAAGTGATAATGATAACAAAGAAATGAATAGTATATGCGTTGCTTGTATTATTATTAATTATCTTAATATTCTTTAATAATTAGATAAAATCTATTTGGGGTACCGCCACACCATCATCAACTTAATATATTTTGAAGTATCCCCAAAACGATAAAAATGAACTTCTTTCGATAAATGACACAATTTTTTCGTTTTGGGGGCATTATAAAATTTAAACTTGATAGCAATGTGGCGGTACCCCGGATTACTTCATGAAGTTATAAAATTAGGACCGTACATATTAGACATATCTAAAATGTACGGTCCTTTTGCAATTTGAATTTCTTTTTAAGCTTCTTATATTTTCTATATGAACGTCTAACAATGTTTAACATGAAATACGGTATTTTAACAGGGAAAGGCAATTTATAAATGAAAGGCAAGTAAAATGTAAAATATGCCTTTTCTAGGTCTCTCCACTTACTATCTTCTTTTGTTTTTAAGAAATCAGATACATCGACTACATATCCCCTTCCGTTTTCCATCATCACATTTTTCCCGTGAACATCACAAGGAGTTAATCCTTGTTCCCTTGCATACTCTAAAGCTTCAGTGATATCAAGGATTACCTGCTTAGGAATTTTAATCCCCTTATGAATAGCATCGTATAAGGTAATTTCTTTTAAACGTTTCAATACTATGAAATTTTCTCCTCTATATATAAGCTTCGAATAAGAAGGATGATTACCGATTCTTCGGTATACTTCCGACTCTTTTTCAATTCCTTCTCCTTCTCGCGCGTAAACTTTCACTATCCAATCTTTGTATTCTTTGTGCATAAATACTGCGGCATAATTACCTGTCCCTAAACACTTCCAAAGTCTAGGAATATCTTTAACTACTACAGGCTCGAATTCATCCTCACTTCTTATGCTTACCTCTTTTAATAATTCATCCTTTATCAATCCCACAAAACTATTTATACTCATCATTTCCACTCCGGTTTTGCTAAAAGGGGTCCCACCCACATTTTAACGAATGTTGGTGCTACCTCAATTACTATCTTAACAAATTAAAATTTTGTCTCTCTATTCTTTTATTCTTTCCTCATACTGTTTAGCAAGCTTATAAAAAGAAGAACGTTTGATGCCATACTTTTTCATGGCTCCTACTGCTGTAATTGAACCAGATTTCCATTCCTTGTAAGCATCCGTAAATTCTTCTGTTATTTCGACAGGCGGACGTCCTAAACGTCCACCTTGTTTTCTGGCAAGAGCAATTCCTTCAGCTTGACGTTGTTTAATATCAATGCGCTCTTTTTCTGCAAAGGCAGATAATATTGTCAGTGTTGCTTTTTGAATTGCGCTCTGAATAACATCATTTGTACTTTCTCCAGTGTAATTGACGTTAATGTATGGTTCCTTTATAAATTGTAAATTTACTTTATGTTTTTCGTAATATCTAAATTCTTCTAATGTATCATTCATATTTCTTCCAAGTCTTGTCAAGGAATCAAATACAATGGTATCTCCTGTACGAACAAGACGTTTTAGCATTTGATAATTCTCTCGCTCCATATTTTTTCCAGATTCTTTATCTATGAAAATATCCCGTTCTTCTATCCCTACATTCTTCATATTCTGAATTTGCCGTTCTTCGTTTTGATCTTTACTCGAAACTCGCACATATCCAAATTTTTTATGTTTCATATGCTACACCTCATTGATAATGATAACAATTATGTCTGTAAATGTATATAAAATAAACGGATGTCTGTAAAATGAGAAACAGATATTTATAGACATGGTTTTTTATAGTTTCCTATGTATCTGTAAAGGTATACTTTTATAGACATAACAAGCGTTCTTCACGTCTTTGAATAATTAGTGATAAAAACTAAACCACAAGGTGTACCTTTTGGAACATTACAAACAAATCAGGAAGATGACTATTCTGAGATGCCTATTAAATTTATTTAAATCTATGTTATGATTTTATAAAAATATTTTTTAAGGAGGATTTTTATGGAAATTGTATTAAATACAAAAATATTCACGGAAGAACAAAAAGTTGGATTGAAACCGTAGATAGAACAACTTGTTACAGATTTATCTAGGGACTTAGATATATCTTCACTACAACAGTTCATTGTTCCAGCTGACTTTACTGAAGAAGTAATTTCTTTTCAAGAAAAATATAATAAGGAGGAGAAAGGACATACTAAAAATGGAAATGAGGAAGCAATGGCAAAAGTTATGTATTATCGTGATAACAATAATATCTCGTTTAATTTTGATGATCTAAGTAATTATATTCAATTTCAAAGTATAAATGATATTTTTATATCTGAGGGAGGAACAAATTTCTCCGGTGGCCAAAGACAAAGGTTAGCTATGTTACGCCTGTTTATGAAAGAATATCCGCTTCTTATTTTAGATGAACCAACTAACCATTTGGATAGAGAAACGGCAAATGCTGTTATTGAAAATATATTTGCCATACCATCCACTAAGATTATTATCACTCATGACGAAAATATTTTAGAGCGTGTAGATAGAGTTTATGAACTTACTGATAAAAAATTAGAACAACGAGAAATATCTTCTAAATCCAGATTGCAAACATTAGGTAAAGGATAAATAGATATTTAATAAATCAAGAATTTAATAGATACTTAATTTTATTTGGGAATGAGAAAGTGAGGAACAAAATGAAATTAGCAATTCAAGCTAAAAATTTAGCAAAATCTTTTGAAAATCAATCCATTGTAAGTGATTTAAACTTATCTGTTCCTGAAGGAAGTTTATATGCTTTTATTGGACCAAATGGTGCAGGGAAAACAACAACTATGCGAATGTTATTAGGATTAATTCCATTAGATAAAGGAACGATATTATTTAATAATAAAGATATCAAAGAATGGAAAGAAGAATTATTTGAAAATGTGGGTTGTTTTATTGATTCACCTACCTATTATCCTAATTTAACAGCATATGAAAATTTAGCCTATGTACAAAAAATGATTAATAAACCTTTAGATGAAATAGATAGAGTATTAAAAACTACAGGAATATATAAAGCAAAAGATAAAAAAGTTAAAGATTTTTCTTTAGGAATGAGACAAAGGCTAGGTATTTCCTTTGCTATTCTTAATAATCCTAAAATACTAATTCTTGACGAGCCGACAAATGGATTAGACCCAGAGGGAGTACACGAGATAAGGCGTTTATTACTGCATTTAGTAAAAAATGAGGGGAAGACTATATTTATTTCTAGTCATAATTTAGCTGAAATTGAAATGATAGCAGATCACATAGCATTACTACATAAGGGTAGCTTACTCTATGAAGGGAATTTAAACAGTATTATTACTTCTGGAGAATATATTGTTCATGTTAAGGATACTGCTGCCACAGAGAGGATTTTAAATACAGAGGGTATACCTTATAGCATAGAAAAAGAAGGGGTATTCAAAATAATAATAGATCAAGATAGTGTTCCTAATTTAACCAGAATATTAATTAAAAATGATATAGATATTTTTGAAGTTAGCCCTAAAAAGCCAACATTAGAGGAAGTATTTTTATCTTTAACTAAACAAAAGGAGTTACTATAATAATGCAATTTATCTTTAAAAGTGTAAATAGTGAGATGAGAAAAATTGGTGGGAGAAAATTATTATTAATTTCTTTGTTTTTTTCATTATTATCAAGCTTTTTGTGTATAAGTTATTTTATTTTTAACAAGAATAATCCTGACATGTTTCAATCTACAAATCTTATAGCAATTACAGTAAACTTTAATACACTAACGTTAAGCATTTTTTCTGCTTGTATGTGGTATTTTATCATTTCTTCTGAAAATAAATATGGTACTTGGGCCATTATTTATACAAAACCCATTTCAAAGTTCAAGTTATTGGTAGCTAAAAATTTATTGTTTATACTGTTCTATTTAATCTTTAATATTTTAAATTTTTCGGTTATGGGTATCTATACTTTTATAAATGGATATGAAATATCAATACTTTATTTTTTAAAAATGTTGATACTTTGTACCATTTTATCTTTAGCAATACCATATTCTCAATTGCTTTTTCACTTAATTATAAAAAAGGGAATTCTTGCGGCATCCTTGTCAGTTATTTGGATATTTTTTATCGTAACATATGGATTATTCCCTTTAATATTTACAAAGACATTTCCAATATTTTATGCATTGAATATAGTAAGTGACGTAATGTTTAAAGAAACAACTATTTTATTATATCTTGCAAGTTCTTCAATATATATTTTAGGAATTATGTTATTGACTGTGAGTTTTAAATATTATACATATGAATAATAAAGGGTGAAATAAGTGGGTATTTTAGGTGAATATAAAAAAAGTCTTCATAATGGATTGTATATCCTGTTACTAGTATTTCTGTTGGTACCAATTAGTTTTCAAGTTTTTCTAACTGTATCGCCTCAATTAAAAGATGGCGTTTTCATGCATATAGCGATTCTGAGCCTTTTTTGTAGGTTATTTTTACCTATTGCGATAGGTCTATTAGTGTCATTTTCTTTTGTAAACGAATTCAGAAGAAAAGGATATATGTCTGCTATTTATCATGGGATCACTTTAAAAACTATATTAAGTAATAAGTTTTTGTTTTGCTTAATAATTACTTTTTGTTATTTAATATGTGCTTTAGTCATAACTAGTATACCTATAGTATTAACGGTTGATAATCTCGGGACTGTTTATCAAAGAGTAAGTTTTTCTATACTTTTTATGGTAATTAGCTCTTTAATTATTGTGAATCTACATTTTTTAATAAATATAATATTTTATAAAATCCCGTTACTTTCATTATTAGTAGGGGTTATAGGTGGACTAGGTAGTTTTTTTATCTCTCATACAAACTATTGGATACTATTCCCTTGGTCATATCCAATTATGAGTCTTTATTTTGATAGCATTGAACCAAAACAATTATATATTATTCTCATTGTATATCTATTATCATTACTAGGTTGTATATTTATTATTAAAAAATCAATAAGATGGAATTAAAGTTACAATGAGGAGTGTAGCATTATTAATAATAAAACATGTTGTAGTTACTACAATATGAATCTCGATACGTTCAGTCGAGCAATAAGACATGCTGATCAAGTGTTATTGAATTCGAAGAAGCTAAAGTATGATAGATGTCACTGGTTCTGGTGCAAAAATAAAACAAAAGAGAATAAAGCACATATAATTCCTAACGGAATCGTATCTTATGTTGCAAGTCCAAACAATTGATGGATGAATTCTTTTTGATTTTGGACAGACTGGTTCCGTAAAGCAATCTGTTCTTTTTTAATCATATGCATGGCTTCTACTCCAGAAATAATGGATGTAGCTGTGTCAAAAGATTTAAGACCTAGCGTAGAACGGATTCGCTTCTTTATAAAGCGATAATCTTGTTCTACTATGTTACTCAAGTACTTTTGTTGTCTAAGTCGCATACCGTTAGGTATGCTTTTTTCTTTTTTCAACTGTTCAATTGCTATAGGATAAGCTGGGTTCTTATCGACTGTTATCACACGTGGCTTTGAAACATGAAAAGACCGCAAAGCTTTCTTGAAAAAGCGCTTTGCAGCCTTATGATCTCTTGTTTTGCTTAGGCAAAAATCGATTGTGTTTCCGTTCGAATCAACAGCACGATACAGGTACATCCATTGACCTGTTACTTTGATATATGTTTCATCGACTCTCCAAGAGTCATTTATTTGTTTGAGGTAACGTCGGATCCGTTTGTCCAATTCAGGACCATACTGATGAACCCAACGCATAATCGTTGTATGGGGTCCCGCCAACTAAATGACCTAAAACCCACGTTAAGACATTTTTTGGAAGTGAAAACCTTGATTTTTGTACGCTAAGGGCTGTAACTAAAATGAGCGTTTTTGTTACAACATTGGTTTCAAGAAGCGTTAGTCTTTATTTAGCCAATTTAGCTGTAACAAACTACTGTATCAAAAATAATTCGTAACATTATTTGTCACAATCCTTTTTGTTACGCTAGAAACCCGTTTATATCAAGCTTCCTTTCCCTTAGCGTGGGTTTTATGTTAGTGCGTTGGCTGTACCCCATTAATAGATTAATATTGGATAACTTTGCCTATCCCCCTTTTCGGGGGATGGGCAAAGTTATCCTAAATCGTTTTTTTTAAATTTTTTTATTTTTTTACATTTATTACAAATCACTTTTATATTCACACATTTTGATTTTGAAATTTAAGCACTAATTTTTTAAATCTATTGAATTTCTCTCCTCTTGTTGGTTTTGAATAGAGTTCGATTCAAAGTATGCTATAAATGTTGTTTTTATTAAAGAAGAACTCTTCATATTTTAAAAAATATTGGTCAAAAATAGATTCGTTGTTATGAATTAATGTACAAATATTGTAATTACTCAGCCCATAGTTAAAAATACAAGACAAATAGAGGTAATTGCTAAGAAGCACTACCCCTAAGTTTCAGATGAAATTAAATGATTGAATATTTATATTTAAATAATCGACTATTTATGCTTTAATATTTCTATGTACATAACTGGGATAATTGGGGATTTATATTTAATATCTTTTAAGAAAGGGGAATTTTTTATATGGAAACTCCAGAAAATCAATTTAAACGTGCACTTAATCCTTGGTTCTCCATTTGGACAAAACCACGTGATACAATGAAAGAAATTTTTATATCCAAACCCAAGAATGTGTTTTTACTCATTTTATTAGGCTCATTCGTACAGACTTTAGATCGAGCATCTTCTAAAAATGTGGCGGATTCAATAAGTAGTCCATTTTCAATAATCTCAATAGTTATATTCGGTACCTTCGTTGTTTTCTTAACTTATTATTTTTTGCTACCAGCGTTATTTAATTGGGTGGCAAAAAAACTTGGTGGACAAGGTACCTTTGAAAAAACACGTTACTCAGTTGCCTATTCTTATATCCCTTACGTTTATTCTCTTATATTAGTTTGGGTGCCTTCATTTTTCTTGTTTGGGATAGAAAACTTTACGAGTGAGACACCGGAAATGGATAGTAGCATAACTTTAACGATTTTGTTTCTTATTTTTGCCATAATTGATGTAGTTATTGGAATTTGGACAATTATTATTTCTTTAAAATGTTTAGGAGAAGCACACCAATTTTCAGCATGGAAAGCATTATTAACAATAATAGTGTCCTTTATGATTATCATTCTTCCATTGGTAATAATAGTATTTCTTATAGTAGGGGTTATAACCCTTTAATAATTTATTTGCTTCTTATTTATCCAAACGTTTTCTACGTGCTGTTAGTAATATTGACTTGCTGCGGTGTACTAGTGGTTAACACGTGAAAATAGAGATATAAAAGAATTATCGTAACTACTCAGCCAGTAGCTACAAACGCAAGACAAATAGAGGTAATCGCTACGAAGCACTACCTCTCATCTTTAGTTGGGGAAAGACCCAATTGGGGGTACAGCCGCATGCCCATCAACTTAAGAATTCAGAATTACCCCAAAACGAAAAAAATGAGCTTTTTTTATTACTTAACTAAATCTAATTTCTCTTATTAAAATCTCTAATTACCTTATTCAAAATTATAAAAAAACAATATATTAAACCTTTTATTATGAACAGGATTACCATTTAATTAACCATAATTTTATTATGGTTAATAATTTAACTGTATAGTTTATATATTAATTTTATATGCTGAAATAATAGATCCTTTTCTTATTTTAGATTTTCTTGTTTTGGCACAATTTTAATAGACCTCTTACTAATCCGTATAAGCATGCCAAAAGAGAGAAAAATAAAAAATCCTCCAAATAGAGTAAATACAACTGTAGGCTTGAAATGTGCTAATAATAATCCCGAAACAATTGGTCCTACAGCCATTCCCATATATCTAATAAAGTTAAACATTCCCATTGCACTTCCTCTATTATGCTCAAATTCATTTGCAATCATAGTAGCAAATAAAGGAGTGAGGATACCAATTGATATTCCGTGGAGAATTAAAGCAACTGTTACGCCAATTAAAGTATTCGAGTGTGTCACAGCAAATAATATAACGCTCAAAGCTAAGACTACATTTCCAGTTATAAAAAGCTTTTTTTGTGAAATTTTTGATTGAATTGTTTTAAAAGCCATGCTACCAATTATTAAACTTATAGCCATGGGTAAGTAAAGTAAACCCACTACCTGTAAACTTAATTGATAATGATCTGTTAATAAAATTGGTAAGTAAACAATGAAGGAGAAATAAAGAAAAAATGCAAAGAAACTTAATATTAATATGGAACTGCCCACTTTGCTTTTAAATATAGAAGCATAGTGAGATATAAGTGTTTTCCCACTCAATTCTTTTTTACTTCTTATACGATCCTTAGGGAAATATATCCAATTAGTGATGAATAGAATTACAGATACTGCTACAAGTAGCCAGAAAACACCTGGGTAATTATATTTTTCCCCAATAAAACCTCCTAACACAGGTGCAACAGCAGGGGCAATGGATAACATGGTTTGATATGTACCCATTGCACTTCCTCGTTGTTCTCCTTGAAATATAGAACCAATTGTAGTTGCTGCAATAAGTGGTATTGCAGCTGTTCCTACAGCCTGTAAAATTCTACAAATTAAAAACACCGTAAAGTTACTTGTAATTGCACAACCAATACTCGCTATAATTGTTAAAATAATACTTGGAATAAGGATGGTCCTAGCTCCTTTAAAATCAATTATAGAACCAAAAACAATTTGCATAATTGCCGTAATAAAAATAAATATGGAAACTGAAAGGTTAACCATTGTTATAGACACTTGGAATGAATCCCGAATTATCGGGATTATAGGAGAATAAATATTTTGGTTTAAAGAAGCGAAAAAAGCACTAATACACAACAAATATAAAAGAAAAGAAGCACTTGATTTAACACGGTTCATGCTATCCCTCCTAAAAGATTATTAATAATTAGCTAACTTATTTAAGTTAAAATAACTTTATTTTCCCAACATTTTATCGTTAATATTTTGTAAAAACTTCAATATTGCGTTTTGTTCAATTTCGGAAAATGAATCGACAAACTGATAAAATTCATTTTCTTTCTGATCATGAATTTTCTGATGTAATTCACAAAGTGATTGTCCTGCTGGAGTTAGTTGATAATATACTTCCTTTTTATTATCAATTGATTGAAAACGAGTGATTAAATTTTCTTTTATTAATTTGGTATTAATTTTTGTGATATTCGCCTTAGATAAATTCATTTTCCTTGCAATTGTAATATTATTTATTGGTTGATTCTCACCAATACAGGCAATTACGTGTATACTTGTCATATTTGTCGGTACATGTTCTATTTCTTCCATTTTTGCTTGCTTAAAAAAAGTCTCAATATCCTTATCTGCCTTTTGTTCATTGAGATGTAACAAATGTAAATAATTATCGTAGATTTTCTGTTTTATGCCCTTTTTCATTAAATGTTTCTACCCTTCTTTATCTTTTTTATCTAATTATTGTTTACCGGTAAACAATTTTGATTTTATATCTTCACTTAGCAATTGTCAATTGCTAAATTAGAATTTATCTAATTATATAAGCATCTTTTATTTATATATCTTTGATAATAAAGCCCTATTATATTAAAAAAATTAGTTTTAACGCATACAAGTCATTTTTTAAAATTGTTGACCTGATTATTGTTTACTGGTGAACTTTTTATATAGTTAACCGGTAAACAATAATTCTAGATAGGGGAAATTTAATATGACAAATATTGTCCATGAACAAACCTTAAAAGCTATTGAAGACTTTGTCATAACAAGAGAAAAGAAAAAATATGCATCTCAAGAAATGATAAAAGAATTAGTTAGTGAATCTGAGAATATTAATAAAAATTGGACTCTAACGCAACTACATATTGTTTCTGTGATTCATGAGAGTAAACAACAAATGAATAACACTTTATTATCTATGGAACTAAATATTTCTAAAGCAACTATCTCTAAAGCTATTCGCGTTCTTATTGATGATAAAATTTTATTGACGCATCAAAATACAGATAAAATCTTTGCACCAGAACCGGTTCATGAATATGGAAATCTCATCTATCAAATTTGGAACTAACTTCTTCCAAAACATTGTTCCTCATTTACCAACCTGTTTATATTTTTTCAAACTTTGCAACAGAACCACATTGTTTTAATTGAATTTTATGTTATACTTCTATAGGCATCTGATTTTTATTCTATATAAAAGTATGTGAAAAGCCCTTATCAAATCGATAATGGCTTTTCTATTTTTCATGAAGATCGATTATATGACATGAGCAATAAATTTAAAGGAGAATTATAAAATGATTTTTCCAAGTAACATCAATACGTCTTACGAGTATTCAATTATAGAAATTCAATGTTTACCTTGTATTTCTACAGCACCCGATTTTTATGATAATTTTGTACTTATTTGTAGTACTTATCTTAACAAAAATGATAAAGCACATGGTCATACTACATTTGAAATTCAATCTATAAAAGAACTGTCTTATAATAATCCAAATGTAAAAAATGCTAAGAAGTTTGTATACCAAGGTGGGGCTTTGAAAATAAATGATTTTGTAACAATTACTCAAGCGGAATCAGATTATGATACGAAATTCATAGCGAGACTTTCCTATCAATATCATAGCGATCAAGAGAGGGAATATATACAAGAGCAAGATTTACTCTTATTTTCCATTTCTGAAGGGCCAAAGGGGCAATTGTCTAATATTCCTTATTTATATCTTCCTCCAGATTTTAAGAAGTATATAGAATATTATCAGGCTAAGCACGATTCTGAAGTTCTTCACACTGCTTACTCAATATTAGAACATTTCATAAAAGAACATGATTGTTCAGAATCTTTCATTAATCAATTTGAAATTTTAAAAGAAAAACAAAAGAATAAATCTCTTATCTTGTATGATAGCCTTTTACGGAATCAATATAGGAAAATTTAATTTATTTTCATAGAAACATCAAAAACCCTTTAAATATTATACAAAATATGCCTATTGGTTTAAAAAAATGAAGAAAATGCATAAATGCATAAATGCATAAAACTATATATGTATTTTGTAGTATCCTAGACTGTATCTGTCTAAAAGTCTTTCATAGTACATTTTTGACACTCCCACCCCTAAAGGGACAAGCTGACATACGTCAGTGGGATTCTTGCTACCAAAGGCGAAGTCCATTTCTGGTATCGCTGACGTGCAAGATTGCGATTTGCTATCACCACTCCCAGGACAGACCGTATAGGTTCATGGGTTAAGGTGCTGTTGCCATACCGTACAGATTGTTTGGTTCTCCTTATGTTTTAGCGTCTTGTACTTGACGACATATATTGTATGAGGTTGCACGAAATGAAATTGATTCGTGCAACCTCATACAATATTCATTTTTCATAGAACATTATTGTTTTAGAGTCTTTTGCAGGACTTTGAGGCCATTTTAATATGTTTTGCTACGCAAAAGCGATACTTTCATCCCATACTTAAAGGTGGACTTAAGTTCTGCAGGGGCTTTCTCGTATCGTAAATCTGTAAATTTTAATTAAAAGATACCAATTGTTTGATAAACTTAGTGAAGTAAAGTTAATTACTTTAATATATTATTAGGAGAGAATTTATGAGTAAAAAACTATTAAAATCAATAACATCATTAACGATGGTAGGAGGTGCATTGTTAGGAACAAGTAGTGATCCCGTAAAAGCTGAAGTCCAGTCAGGGGGAAATTCAGTTGTATTTAATGATGTTCCCAAAAACCATTGGGCAAATAATGCCATTACGAGCTTAGCTAATCGTAATATTATCGGAGGATATGGAAATGGAATGTTTGGCCTGGGAGATAATGCTACTCGTGAACAGGTGGCAGCTTTAATTTATCGTGTGCTAGCTCCTGCTAAAAAAGGAGGCACTCTTAATAAGGACAATTCTTTTTATATTATGCAAGATGGGTCTCAGCTTAAAAATCCATATAAGGACATTAATAAAAACTCAACAATGTTCCTAGAAGAGATTCTATTTTTGACAGACATAGGAGTCTTTAAAGGGGATCAAAATGGGGAATTTCGACCAAAAGAATCATTAAGTCGTGCAGAAATGGCACAGGTCATCAAGACTGCTTTTAAAGTTCCTGTGTTAAGTAAACATACTTTTAATGATGTACCAGATGATTCATGGGCGAAGGACGCTATTAGTGCCGTACAGTCGAATAAAATTGCATCAGGTACAGGTAATGGAGGTTTTGAACCAAATAAAACTGTAACTCGTGAACAGTATGCACAGTTTTTATTTAATGCATTAAATTATAGGGAACAATTAAATACACAAAATCCTGATGTGACGAAACCAAATAATGAAGATACGAGTGTACAAACTGAGGTACAACTATTAGAAGCTTATAAAAAAGACATGAAAAATTATATTAATAATCATGAAGAAGATATAACTATAACATATAAATCTAAACAATCTAATATTAGAGAAGTTATGGATACGCTTGTTAAAGCATATGATGAGACAGTTGATTCAAATGAATACATGAAATATAACATCTCAAATACACAATATTCTATTCGTGGTATTCCAGGAGATTATGTATTTACATTAAAAATTACATACCGTGAATCAAAAGAGCAAATGAACTATGTAAAGACACAAGCAAAATCAGTTATCACTTCTATTGTTAAAGCTGGTATGGATGAACATGAAAAAGTAAAAGCGATTCATGATTATGTCGTAAAACATGTTTCGTATGATACTTCTTTCCAGGCTTATACGGCATATGAAGCTTTAGCAAACCGTTCTGCTGTTTGTCAAGGGTATGCATTATTAACTTATCAATTATTAAAAGAGGCAGGAGTAGAAGGTCATATTGTAACAGGGACTGGAAATGGACAACCTCATGCTTGGAATCTAGTGAAAATTGAGGGGAAATGGTACCATCTTGATACAACCTTCGATGATCCAATTCCAGATGTAGAAGGACGTGTAACTTATTCATACTATAATTTATCTGATGAACAAATTGCTAAAGATCACCAATGGGATCGTAATCAATTTGCGAAAGCAACAACAATCTATAATAATGAGTTAACAAATAAAATTCAGATTGGTAGCCCGAAAGCAATGGGATATCAGAAAATATTAACGGATATCAAACGCTAAAATGAATCTATGTAGTTTGTTAATAAAATAAAACAATGCACAAACAATTAATTGAGGCCTGTGTAACAATGGACCAGTACTAGCTAAAAAAAGAATCCCATAAACAAATATGATATGGGATTCTTTTTTTAGCAAATTTAAGTTGGTTTTTAAAAAAAGCTTGATTATTTTCTATCTGAGTTGCTCCACAATAGCGCCCTTTTATGGAATAACTAAAATATAATCATAATCCTAAAATCACTTAATTCTTATTAAACTAACGCTACCCGTTCGTTTAATAGGGTATATGGAATTATTAGATTATATATGTATCAATTTCTTTTAAAGGATTTTTTAATTCAGATTTATTAATATTAATCTTTATCGCCTCTTCTGTGAGAATATACTCAATTTTTTTGACCCCATCATGTGCATAATAGATATATTTAACATAAGGTTCATCTTCAAAAACATAGCCATCACTTAATTTAGGCTCAGGATCACCGATATATCGCAACATTAAAGTTACAATTTCCTCATCTGCCCACCTTAACGAAGTTGATATTATTCCTCCTCAATTATTTTCAAATCCTCCATAAGTTTCAACCTTATATCGCTCACTTTCCCATCCCCTTTAACATTAATAAAATCTCTTCTATCACAATATCAGGTTCATCATGATGTATATAATGTCCACTACGACTAGCAATCCGGAACTTACTTGACGTTGACAGCCATTGGAATTCTGCTTGTAGACTTTGTTCAATTTCTAATATTTCTTGAGAGGGCCATCCATCTTCATCATTATCGGGTAAACCTCTTGTAATAATTGAGAGAGGGATGTCACTTTGTTTTGAATAATCAACAATTTGCTTATAACTCTGTATTTTATCAATTTTCTCACTATTCAACATAGGATTCTCGAAATATTCCCTATTTCCT
>NZ_LDUK01000040.1:0-207925 GCF_001043575.1 Bacillus sp. LK2 | reverse complement strand
TTTCAAAGTTCAACATCGCGTTTCAGCGACTTTTATAATATATCATAGTATATTATTTTCGTCAACAAGTTTTTTTCGATAATTTGTATCACTCATTTGCTGACTCTGCCTATTATATAGGCTTTCTTATTACTATGCAAGTATTATTATAAAAAAATAAAGAGCGGGGAAATCCCCACTCTTATTCTTCAGAAGAAACCTCTTCGGTAACTTCTTCTTCGTCATCTTTTTGTGCTTTTGCAACTGTCGCTACCTCTTGCTCATCCTCTAATCGAATTAGACGAACACCTTGTGTATTACGTCCCATTTGAGAGATTTGATCAACCGGCATACGAATAATAACACCCGCTGCTGTAATTAACATAATGTCTTCTTCACCTGTTACAGACTTAACTGCCACTAATTTACCGTTTTTATCTGTAATATTACAAGTCTTAAGACCTTTACCGCCACGACTTTGCAGACGATATTCATCAATTGGCGTACGCTTTCCATAACCGTTTTTCGTTACAATTAGAACATTTACATCTTCTTCGACAATTTCCATGCCTACAACTTGGTCTTCATCACCTAATGTAATGGCTTTAACGCCCGCTGCATTACGTCCCATAGAACGCACATCTTGCTCATTGAAACGAATTAACATACCGTTACTTGTACCGACGATAATATCCTTATCGCCAGATGTTAAGCGTACAGAGATTACTTCATCCTCTTCACGAAGAGAGATCGCAATTAAACCATTCGTACGTATATTCGCAAATGATGAAAGTGGTGTTCTCTTAGAGATACCTTGTTTCGTTGTGAAGAATAAGAACTGATCGTCACCAAATTCACGAATTGGAATAATGGCGTTAATCCATTCACCCTTATCTACACCTAATAGGTTAATAATAGGTAGCCCTTTTGCTGTACGACTATACTCTGGGATTTCATATCCCTTCGTACGGTATACTTTACCCTTATTAGTGAAGAATAAAATATGATCATGTGTAGACGTAGTCAATAAATGCTCTACGAAATCATCATCATTTGTTCCCATTCCTTGCACACCACGCCCACCACGGTTCTGTGTTTTGTACGTAGAAGCTGGTAACCTCTTAATATAACCGTTATGAGTTAACGTAATCGCAATGTTTTGCTCAGGAATTAAATCTTCATCTTCAATAGCTTCCATACCGCCAATTGTAATTTCAGTTCGTCTCTTGTCATTAAAACGTTCTTTTACTTCCGTTAATTCCTCACGAATAATCTCAAGAACCTTCTCTTCATCTGCTAAAATTGCTTTTAATTCTGCAATTAGCTTCATTAAGTCTTGATATTCTTGTTCGATTTTTTCACGTTCTAGTCCAGTTAAACGTTGTAGACGCATATCTAAAATCGCCTGTGCTTGTTTTTCACTTAAGCCGAAGCGTTCCATTAAACCTTGCTTTGCAATATCGGCTGTTTTTGAACTGCGGATTAACGTAATAACTTCATCAAGGTGATCTAAAGCAATTCGTAATCCTTCTAAAATATGAGCACGTGCCTCTGCTTTTTCTAATTCATAAGCAGTACGTCTACGAATCACGACCTTCTGATGCTCTAAATAATGATATAAATTTTGTTTTAAATTCAGAACTTGTGGCTCTCCATTTACAAGAGACAACATATTAATACCGAAACTTGTTTGAAGTGCTGTATGTTTATATAGATTATTTAATAGTACATTGGCATTTGCATCTCGACGTACTTCCATAACAATACGCATACCATTTCGATCTGATTCATCACGTAAATCCGTAATACCTTCAATTTTCTTATCACGAACTAATTCTGCAATTTTTTCAATTAATCGTGCCTTATTAACTTGATAAGGTAATTCAGTTACGATAACAGATTGTTTGCCATTTGACTTTTCTTCAATTTCAACTTTAGCACGAAGTATGATAGAGCCTCGTCCCGTTTCATAAGCTCTTCGAATCCCACTTCGTCCCAAGATTAAACCTGCTGTTGGGAAGTCTGGTCCTGGAATACACTCCATTAATTCCGCAATAGTAATATCAGGATTATGGCTTAGTGCCAATACGCCATCAATCACTTCACCAAGTTGATGTGGCGGAATATTTGTTGCCATACCAACTGCAATACCCGTCGTACCATTTACTAATAAATTGGGGAAACGCGCCGGTAATACAATTGGCTCCCTTTCAGAACCATCGTAGTTATCTTGATAATCAATTGTATTTTTTGAAATATCACGTATTAATTCCATGGAAATCTTAGACATTCTTGCTTCTGTATAACGCATTGCCGCCGCTGAATCTCCATCAACAGAACCAAAGTTACCATGCCCATCAACAAGCATATAACGTTGACTGAAATCTTGCGCCATACGTACCATCGTCTCATAAACAGCTGAATCACCATGAGGGTGATACTTACCGATTACTTCACCGACAATACGTGCTGATTTCTTATACGCTTTATCAGCTGTAATTCCTAAATCGTTCATCGCATATAAAACCCTACGATGCACAGGTTTTAATCCATCACGAACATCTGGTAATGCACGAGATACGATAACACTCATTGCGTAATCTAAAAATGAGGTACGCATTTCATGACTAATATTAATTTCTCGAATTCGTGCTTGTTGTTGATTGTCTGACATCAACGAGCACCTCCTCTTACATTTCCGTTACACATACATTGATTTATATGTAGAAGACAGGAATACTTAGATTCCTGTCATTACTCACTTAAATATCAAGGTTTTTCACGTATTTTGCATTTTCTTGGATAAAGTTACGACGCGGCTCTACTTTATCTCCCATTAAAATTTCAAATGTTTCATCCGCTTCAATTGCATCCTGAAGAGAAACTTGAAGTAACGAACGTACTTCTGGATCCATTGTTGTCTCCCATAACTGAGTTGGATTCATTTCCCCTAGACCTTTATAACGCTGGATTCCCGGCTTAGGTTGCGCTGGTAACTCAGCTAATATTTTTTCAAGTTCTTTATCATTGTAAGCATATTGAATTTTCTTACCCTGTTGTACTTTAAATAGTGGCGGCTGCGCAATATAGATATAACCATGCTCAATAATTTGACGCATATAACGATAGAAGAACGTTAATAATAGGGTACGAATATGCGCACCATCCACGTCAGCATCTGTCATAATAATAACTTTATGATAACGAGCCTTTTCGATATCGAAGTCCCCGCCAATGTTCGTACCAATTGCAGTAATGATTGTACGAACCTCGTCATTAGATAAGATTTTATCTAATCGCGCCTTTTCAACGTTAATAATTTTACCTTTAAGTGGTAAAATTGCTTGGAAATGACGGTCACGCCCTTGTTTCGCTGATCCACCGGCAGAGTCACCCTCTACGATGTAAATTTCGCTAATTGCTGGATCTTTCGAAGAGCAATCCGCTAATTTACCCGGTAAACTTGAAACTTCTAACGCACTCTTTCGGCGTGTCAATTCACGCGCTTTTTTCGCAGCTACACGTGCTCGTGCAGCCATCGTACCTTTTTCCACAATTTTTCGCGCAACGTTCGGATTCTCTAGTAAAAACTTTTCGAAAGCCTCTGAGAATACAGACTCTGTAATCGTTCTCGCTTCACTATTTCCCAGCTTCGTCTTTGTTTGTCCTTCAAATTGTGGATTTGGATGTTTGATTGATACAATCGCAGTTAAACCTTCACGAACATCCTCACCAGTTAAATTACTATCCGCATCTTTTAAAATACTATTTTTACGACCATAATCATTAATCACACGAGTTAAAGCTGTTTTAAATCCTACTTCGTGTGTACCACCTTCATACGTATGAATGTTATTCGTAAATGAGTAAATATTATTTGTATATCCTTCGTTATACTGTAAGGAAACCTCAACTTGAATACCATCTTTTGAACCTTCTACATATACCGGTTCTTCATGAATTGGTTGTTTTGAACGATTTAAATGTTCAACATACGATTTAATTCCGCCTTCATAATGGAATTCTTTCTTTTGCTTATGTTCACGCTTATCTTCAATTGTTAATTTAATATTGCGATTTAAAAACGCTAGCTCACGCATACGGGTAGCTAATGTATCAAATTCATATTCTGTCGTCTCTTGAAAAATTTCTGGATCTGGCTTAAATCGTGTTATTGTTCCTGTGCGGTCTGTTTCACCTATTACCTTTAAATCTGCAACCGGGATACCACGTTCATATTTTTGATAGTGAATTTTTCCATCTCGATGTACAAATACCTCTAATTCTGTTGATAAAGCATTTACAACAGATGCACCTACTCCGTGCAAACCACCGGAGACTTTATAACCGCCACCGCCAAATTTTCCTCCAGCATGAAGGACCGTCATAATAACCTCTACAGCAGGTCGTCCCATTTTCTCTTGAATACCAACTGGGATACCACGGCCATCATCTGTTACGACAATACTATTATCTTCTTCAATACTGACATTAATTTCATCACAATATCCGGCTAAAGCTTCATCAATACTATTATCAACTATTTCCCATACGAGGTGATGAAGACCTTTTCCACTTGTAGAGCCGATATACATACCAGGACGCTTACGAACCGCTTCCAGTCCTTCTAACACCTGAATCTGACTTTCATCATATGCATTTTCCTGCATTTGCTTTTGTTCCATTGACACAAAGATCACCTACTTTTCCATTTAAACAGAAATTATTTTCTGTCCATTTCACAATCTACCGTGCCGTTCGTTACATGAATTGTTTTCGCTTCTTTCAATGTTTCGTGTTCAATTCCGTCGACACTCGTCGTTGTCACAAATGTTTGCACTTTTCCTTGAATTGTATTTAGCAGATGCGATTGACGATAATCATCTAATTCTGATAACACATCATCTAGTAAAAGGATTGGATATTCCTTAACCTCTGAGTATATCAATTCAATTTCAGCCAATTTTAGGGATAGTGCGGTTGTTCGTTGTTGTCCTTGTGAGCCAAAGACTTGAACATTTTTACTATTAACGAAGAAGTGTAAATCATCACGATGAGGACCGAGTAAAGTTGTACCACGAAAAATTTCACGTTGTTTCACAGATTGAAAACTTTCATAGTATACTTCTTTTATTTTCGACAAATCCATTGATTCTGATACATCTACGCTTGGTTTATACACGATTTCTAGCTCCTCTAATCCCCTGCTAATTCCACGGTGAATTGGAGCAGCCCATTCTTGTAGTAAATGTAAAAACTCAAAACGTTTCCGCAAAATTTTCGCACCATGCTCGATAAGCTGAAGTGTAAATACATCCAGCATCGTTTCCTCATTTTTACTATTTCCTTGCATCTTCTTAAGTAAATGATTTCGTTGCGTGAGTACCTTTTGATATTGGCTTAATTCATACAAATAGACAGGAGCTATTTGTCCAAGTTCCATATCCAAAAAGCGTCTTCGTACTTGAGGGCTTCCTTTTACAAGATTTAAATCTTCTGGGGCAAACATAACAACATTCATTTCACCAATGTACTGGCTTAATTTTTGTTGTTCTAACTGATTCAACTTTGCCTTTTTACCTTTTTTTGAAATATTTAATTCTAAAGATAAAGAACTATTTCGCTTTTGTAATCTACCTTTTATATTACCATAATCCTCATCCCAACGAATGAGTTCACGATCGTTCGAAGTTCTATGGGATTTCGCCATCGCCAGTACATATATAGCTTCCATTAGATTCGTTTTCCCTTGGGCATTTTCACCAATAATTACATTGACTTTATCCTCAAAAGAAAGCTCTAAATGCTCATAATTGCGATAGTTTTTTAATTGTATTTCTGTAATAAACAAAGGGATCCCCCTTTATGATTGAACTTGGAAAGTTCCGCTTCCCGGAATTTCAACAATATCATTTGCATATAACTTTCGGCCTCTTCTATTTTCAAGTTCTTGATTCACGTATACTTCATATTCTTGTAAGAACCATTTTACAGCGCCACCTGTATCAATTACATCAGCTAACTTTAAAAATTGTCCTAGTGTAATGTATTCTGTTGAAATCTTAATAAGTTTCATAAAATCGCTCACTTTCTGAAAGTGTTCATTCTTTCATTGTACTAAATAAACCAGCATTAGGAAAGTAATACCCTACAAATCAAATAAGGGTCACTAGTACCTTTACACTAGCAACCCTTAACCCTTACTTAGTAAGTACGTACCGGTAAAATTAATTGGATGATGGAATCATCATTTACTGTGCGAATTAAAAACGGTCTCATTGCTCCAGTAAAACTAATTTTAATTTCTGTACTATCTAAAGCTTTTAATGCGTCCATCATATATTTTGCACTAAAAGATATTTTTAATTCTTCTCCATCTACATTTTCACATTGAACTTCTTCTACTACTTTCCCGATTTCTGGTGAATTCGAAGAAATCTCTAGCATTTGTTGTTCTAACGTCGATAATTTAACAACGTTGTTACGACCATCTCTTGCTAATAGCGAAGCACGATCAATTGCTTGTAAAAACTCTTTTGTATTTACAAAAATATCAGTCTTACTCTCAGCTGGAATTAAACGCGTTGTATCTGGATAATTCCCTTCTAACAATCTCGAGAAGAATAATAAATGTTTTGTACGGAATAATACTTGATACTCCGTAATAACGATATCTACCATTTCTTCAGATTCATCTAGAATTTTACTTAATTCATTTAAGCTCTTACCAGGAATAACGACATTTGCTTGAAATTCATCGGCAATATCATGTCCTGCGATTTTCGCTTTACGAAGCGCTAGCCTGTGACTATCTGTTGCAATGCAAGTTAATTCGCTGTTATATACTTTCCAGTTTACACCTGTCAAGATTGGTCTTGTTTCAGAAGTTGAAACTGCAAATACAGTTTGTCGAATCATGTGCTTAAGTAAATCTGTTGGAATCTTAAATACGTGGTGCTCTTCAATCTGTGGTAGTAACGGATATTCAGCAGAATCTAAACCATTTAAATTAAACTCTGATTTTCCAGATTTTATTTTTGTCATAAAATGATTTTCCACAGAAATTTCGACAATGTCTTTAGGTAATTTTTTTACGATCTCACTAAAATATTTTGCTTGTAAAACAATGCTTCCTGATTGTTCAATTTCTACAATTTCTTTTCCAGCATCTTCAACTGGGATAAATGATTCAATAGAAATATCTGCATCGCTACCTGTTAAAGTAACGCCTTCTTCAGTTGCTACAATTTTAATCCCTGTAAGAATTGGAATTGTTGTACGGGAAGAAACAGCCTTCATTACATCTTGTACACTTCTTACAAGATAGTCTTTTTGTATTGTAAAACGCATAAAGAAAAACCTCCGGTAAGTATAAGATTTTATTTATTTAATAAAGATAAAAAAGTAGTAGTAATAGTACTAGGGCTTGTGGATATGTGGATAACCCCCTTCAGGGATGTAAAAACAGTCTATCTACATGTGGATAGACTGTGCGTAAAACAAGGTAAGTTATTCACACTATTCAGCTACTACTACTTTAAAATATCATTAATTTCTTCAACGTGTTTTTGCAATTGAGTATCCGTTTTTAGTAGCTTCGAAATTTTCTCGTGAGCATGGATAACTGTTGTATGATCGCGACCACCGAATTCTTCGCCTATTTTTGGTAAAGATGAGTCCGTAAGTTCACGTGATAAATACATCGCAATTTGGCGAGGGAATGCAACGGATTTTGTGCGTTTTTTCGCTTTAAAATCTTCTAATTTTACTTGATAGACGCTCCCGACAGCTTTTTGAATATCAGAAATAGAAATAATTCTAGGGATAGAATTTGGAATAATATCTTTAAGTGCTTCGGCCGCTAAATCAGCATTAATATCTTTGTTAATTAAAGATGAATAAGCTACAACTCGAATAAGTGCACCCTCTAGTTCACGAATGTTTGAGTCAATTTGATTTGCGATATAAAGCATAACTTCATTTGGTATATCAAGACCTTCCGCTTTTGCCTTTTTACGTAAAATTGCGATTCTAGTTTCTAAATCTGGCGGCGTAATATCTGTGATTAAACCCCATTCAAAGCGAGAACGAAGGCGATCTTCTAAAGTTGGGATTTCTTTTGGAGGTCTATCACTTGAAATCACAATTTGTTTACTTTCTTCATGTAATGCATTAAATGTATGGAAAAACTCTTCTTGTGTTTGTTCTTTTCCAGCAAGAAATTGAATATCATCTATCAATAAGACATCTACATTACGATATTTATTACGAAAATCGACAGCTTTATTATCACGAATTGAGTTAATGAATTCATTTGTAAATTTTTCAGATGATAAATATACAACTTTTGCATTTGGATTGTGTTCAATTACATAATGACCAATTGCGTGCATTAAATGCGTTTTTCCAAGTCCAACGCCCCCATAAATAAAGAGCGGATTATAGGCCTTAGCCGGCGCTTCGGCTACAGCTAAAGAAGCAGCATGTGCAAAACGATTACCAGAGCCGATAACAAACGTATCAAATGTATATTTTGGATTTAACATGCTCTGTGGTAAATGGTTAGATTCATCATGTGCTGGATTTTGTTTAACAGAAGGGAGATCTATATCCTCTTCTGCTTGACTTTGGGGAATGATAAAGCGAATAGCTAGTTTTGCCCCTGTTAAATCATAAAGTGTTTCTGAAATTAGTTCTGAATAATGCGATTCTAGCCAGTCACGAGCAAATTCATTTGGAGCTGTAATAGTTAATACATCTTTTTTTAAGTTATGAGCAGTTGTTGATTTTAACCACGTTTCATAACTTGGCTTACTCACCTTTTTTTCTAATTCTTTTAAGGCACTATTCCATAAATCAGAGATATTTTCCAAAGGTGTCCCTCCTTTACAAAGATGGTAAAAGAATAAGGTTGTGCAACAATTGTACAACCCACAAATATTTTAAATGCATATTTATACGAAACGTATTTTAAAATATAAAAACGTTGTTTGTATCCGAGATAGAGTTTTCGACAAAAAAACAAATGTGGACAACTATTTACCCACATGTGATTTAAACTGTCCACATGTTATACACAAATTGTGGATAAAATAATGATGTGGAAAACTTATTCAAAGTGAAAACACAACTATAATATCAAAAAAAAGTGGCTATAGCAATGAAATTAAGAAAGTTATCCACAAAATCAATACCTTGTGGAATAAACTTGTCCACAATACGATATACTGTGTAAAAGTGAAAAAAGGGTTTGTGGATATAAAAAAAGAGGAAATGCATTTATCCACAAGGAAATATAGGGGTTGTGAAAAAGTGTGTGAATAGCTTCAAAATGAATATTTGATGAAAATTTCGAGAACCATTGACATTTTCCTAGTTGATTTACTATAATTTATTAGACTGTCTTTAACAGATATTCCTCAGGGAGGTGTCATATAATGAAAAGAACTTACCAACCAAATAAACGTAAGCGCAGCAAAGTACATGGTTTCCGCAGCCGTATGAGCACAGCGAACGGACGTAAAGTGCTAGCAGCTCGTCGTCGTAAAGGAAGAAAAGTATTATCTGCGTAGACCACTGATCGTTCAGTGGTCTTTTTTTCTAATAATAATGAATTTCCGCTGATGAAATACAGGAGTGTCAATTGATATGAAGAAAAAAAATCGTATAAAAAAGAATGATGAATTCCAGGCTGTTTTCCAAAAAGGACAGTCGAATGCTAATCGTCAGTTTGTTGTATACCAACTAGATAAAGAAAAACAGCCACACTTTCGCATTGGCCTTTCTGTTAGTAAGAAAATAGGAAATGCAGTAGTTCGTAATCGAATTAAGCGTATGATTCGCCAATCGATTATAGAATTAAAAGATGAGATAGATTCTGGAAAAGATTTTGTTATAATAGCAAGGAAGCCTTGTGCAGAGATGACATATGAAGAGTTAAAGAAAAGCTTAATTCATGTCTTTAAACGCTCTGGTATGAAAATAATAAAAAAGTAGCGTAAGGAAATGAATTACACTATATACATACCGAAACAAGGAGGAGCAGGCTTTGAAAAAGAAAATAGGTTTACTGGCCATGGTTGTTGCATTAATGGCAATTGCTACCGGTTGTAGTGAAACGAATCAGCCGATTACATCAAAGAGCACTGGGATTTGGAATGAATACTTCGTATACCCGCTTTCTCAGTTGATCACGTATTTCGCGAAATTGTTGGGTGATAATTACGGTTTAGCGATCGTTATTACGACTCTTATTATTCGTTTTGCATTATTACCATTAATGATTAAGCAAACGAAGAGTACGAAAGCGATGCAGGCGTTACAACCAGAAATGGTGAGGTTAAAAGAGAAATATAGCTCGAAAGACCAAGCAACGCAGCAAAAATTACAACAAGAAATGATGCAGTTATATCAAAAAAATGGTGTAAATCCATTAGCAGGGTGTTTACCAATATTTGTTCAGATGCCTATTTTATTCGCTTTCTATCACGCGATTATGAGAACATCAGAAATTAGTAAGCATACATTCTTATGGTTTGATTTAGGGCATGCAGATCCGTACTACATCCTTCCGGTTGTTGCGGCTATTACGACATTTATTCAGCAAAAGCTTGCAATGGCAGGAACAGCTGGACAAAATCCGCAAATGGCAATGATGATTTGGCTTATGCCAATCATGATTTTAGTCTTTGCAATTAACTTCCCAGCAGCACTATCACTGTACTGGGTAGTTGGTAACATCTTTGGTATCGCTCAAATGTATATGATCAAAGGGCCTGAAATTAAGGCTAGTAAGGCAGGAGGATCAAGCAAGTGAGTATAATTACTGCTAAAGGACAAACAGTCGAGCTGGCAGTACAAGATGCTTTAAGACAACTAAATGCTTCGAAAGATCGAGTGGATATAAATATTATCGATGAGGGTAAGAGAGGATTCCTAGGTTTATTTGGGAATCGTCCTGCTGTAGTAGAAGTTGTATTGAAGAAGGATCCAATCCAAGAATGTGAAGAATATTTAAAAAATGTTATTTGCAATATGGATGTGGAAGTTGAGATTAGAAAAGTTGTAAAAGGGCGCGAAGTTGAATTTACAATTTCTGGTGAAAATGTAGGTGTTTTAATTGGAAAAAGAGGTAATACGTTGAATTCTTTACAATATTTAACAAAACTTGTTGCAAATCGTAATACAAAGCAATATATTGGTATCACACTAGATGCTGAAAACTATCGTAGTAAAAGGAAAAATACGTTAGAATCGCTTTCTTATCGATTAGCAAAACAAGTGGCGAGTACGAAAAAAAGAGTTGTATTAGAACCAATGCCTTCTTTTGAACGGAAAATTATTCATCAAGCATTATCTAATCATCAAAGTATCATTACAACTTCTGAAGGAAAAGAACCACATCGGCATGTTGTAATATCTTCCAAATGACCGGTTACTCAATTGAGTGCCGGTTTTTTTGAGGCAAAAATGATTGTGGATAACTAAAAAACACTAAACTTATCCACTGTGAATAAGTTTAGTGTTTTTTACATGAGGACATAATAAAATGAGTTATTATTCTTTTGTAGATAGGTTCGTTATGGTATCCTAATAATTTAGTGAAGGAAAAAATCATGTTGAAATAGAGATAAATAAGCAAGTGAGGTGAAAGGACATGGAATTTGATACAATTGCCGCGATTTCCACAGCGCTTGGGGAAGGTGCAATTGCCATTGTTCGAGTAAGTGGGGATGATGCGGTTGAGAAAGTGAATCGCATTTTTAAAGGGAAGGATTTAACAGAAGTTCCTTCTCACACTATTCATTATGGTCATATTGTTGATTTAGATACAAATCAAGTTATTGAAGAAGTTATGGTGTCCATTATGCGTGCACCAAGGACTTTTACACGTGAAAATATAGTAGAGATTAACTGTCATGGTGGACTTGTTTCGGTAAATAAAGTATTGCAGCTTATTTTAGCACAAGGAGTACGATTAGCTGAGCCTGGTGAATTTACAAAACGTGCTTTTTTAAATGGGCGTATTGATTTATCACAAGCAGAAGCTGTTATGGATTTAATTCGTGCAAAAACAGATCGTGCAATGAATGTAGCAATTAACCAAATGGAAGGACGATTATCTAAATTAATTGGTCGTCTGCGTCAAGAAATATTAGAAACACTAGCTCATGTTGAAGTAAATATAGATTACCCAGAATATGATGATGTAGAAGAGATGACGCATAATATTTTAATTGAGAAAGCTACACATGTCCGTGCTGAAATTGCAAAGATATTAGAAACATCGAAGCAAGGAAAAATTTTACGTGAAGGTATTGCAACCGCAATTATCGGTAGACCTAACGTTGGGAAGTCATCGCTATTAAATAGTCTTGTTCAGGAGAAAAAAGCAATTGTAACTGATATTGCAGGAACAACTCGTGATGTTATTGAAGAGTACGTTAATGTGCGTGGTGTACCACTTAAACTTATAGATACAGCCGGCATTCGTGAGACGGAAGATGTCGTTGAACGAATTGGTGTAGAGCGTTCAAAAGAAATGATGAGCCAAGCTGATTTAGTGTTAGTTGTTGTCAACTATAGTGAGGCTTTAACAAATGAAGATGAAGATTTATTCCGTGCTGTACAAGGAAAAGATTTCATTGTTATTGTGAATAAGACAGATTTACCGCAAGGAATTGATATGGAACGTGTTGCAGAGTTAGCTGCGGGGAATCGTGTTATTACAACATCTTTAATTGAAGAGCAAGGAATAGATGAGCTTGAAAAGGCTATTGCGGATTTATTCTTTGAAGGAACAATTGATTCTGCGGATATGACATATGTTTCTAATGCGAGACATATCGGACTATTAACACAAGCAGGAAAAACAATCAGTGATGCAATTGAAGCGATAGAAAATGGTGTGCCAATTGATATGGTACAAATCGATTTAACAAGAACGTGGGAAATACTTGGTGAAATTACTGGTGATACTGTCCATGAAAGCTTAATTGACCAATTGTTCTCTCAATTTTGTTTAGGAAAATAATACAGAAATTCTTTAGGAAGATAGAGATTATTTAGGAGGAATAAACAATGGGATACAATGCCGGTTCATACGATGTCATAGTAATCGGTGCAGGTCATGCAGGATGCGAAGCTGGTCTTGCGGCAGCACGAATGGGCTCAAAAACCTTAATGTTAACAATTAATTTAGATATGGTAGCGTTCATGCCATGTAACCCTTCTGTTGGTGGACCAGCAAAAGGGATTGTTGTTCGTGAAATCGATGCATTAGGCGGAGAAATGGGACGCAATATTGATAAAACACATATTCAGATGCGTATGTTAAATACAGGTAAAGGGCCAGCGGTACGCGCACTTCGTGCACAAGCTGATAAATTCTCTTACCAGCATGAATTAAAGAAAACGATTGAAGAAACACCAAACTTAACGTTGTTCCAAGGAATGGTAGAGCGTTTAATCGTTGAAGACGGTGTATGTAAAGGGGTAATTACACAAGCTGGTGCTGAATACACAGCGAAAACAGTTGTAATTACAACTGGAACATTTTTACGCGGTGAGATTATTATGGGAGACTTAAAATATTCAAGCGGTCCAAATAATCAGCAACCATCCATTACATTATCTGAACACTTAGAGGAACTTGGTTTTGATCTAGTTAGATTTAAAACAGGTACACCTCCGCGTGTAAACAGCAATACAATTGACTACAGTAAAACAGAAATTCAACCGGGTGATGATAAACCACGTGCGTTCTCTTTTGAAACGACGAAATTTATTATGGATCAAATTCCATGTTGGTTGACATATACAAGTACGGAAACACATCGCTTAATAGATGAAAATTTACATCGTTCAGCTATGTATTCTGGTATGATTAAAGGAACAGGACCTAGATACTGTCCTTCTATTGAAGATAAAGTAGTAAGATTTAATGATAAACCACGTCATCAAATTTTCTTAGAGCCAGAGGGACGCAATACGCAAGAAGTATACGTACAAGGTCTATCTACAAGCTTACCAGAAGATGTACAGCGTGACATGCTTAGAACAATCCCGGGGCTGGAAAATGTTGAAATGATGCGTACAGGTTATGCAATTGAGTATGATGCAATTGTGCCAACGCAATTATGGCCAACACTTGAAACGAAAAACATTAAAAATTTATATACAGCAGGACAAATTAACGGAACTTCTGGTTACGAAGAAGCGGCAGGACAAGGGCTTATGGCTGGAATTAATGCGGCATGTCGATCTTTAGGTAAAAAAGAAGTTATTTTAGGGCGCGAGGATGCTTATATTGGTGTCTTAATTGATGATCTTGTAACGAAAGGTACAAATGAACCATATCGTTTATTAACATCTCGTGCAGAGTACCGTCTATTATTACGCCACGATAATGCGGATCTTCGTTTAACTGAAGTTGGTCGTGAAATCGGATTAATTAAAGAAGAGCGCTATGAGCGATTTACAAATAAAAAATTACAAATTGAACAGGAAAAGGAACGTTTAGGTAGCATTATTATTAAACCACGTCCTGAAGTTCAAGAATTAATTCGTAGCATTGGTGGAAGTGAATTGAAAGACGGAATACGTGCAAGTGACTTATTACGTCGTCCAGAGATGACGTATGAGCATATTCATCTTTTAGTACCAAGTGAAGTAGAATTAAGTGATGAAGTTACGGAACAAGTTGAAATTCAGACTAAGTACGAAGGATATATCGAAAAATCATTACAGCAAGTAGAGCGTATGAAGAAAATGGAAAACAAAAAAATTCCTGTGGATATTGATTATGATGCAATTTCTAGCCTTGCTTCAGAAGCTAGACAGAAACTGAAAGATGTTCGTCCACTTTCAATGGGGCAGGCTTCACGTATTTCTGGCGTAAATCCAGCGGATGTTTCCATTTTGCTTGTGTACATTGAACAAGGAAAAATTGCGCGCGTATCGAACCAATAAATAGTAAGGAGCTATCGCTAGATGAACATAGAACAATTTCAATCTATGCTAGAAGAGAAGGGTATTACTCTCTCTTCTAGGCAGTTAGAGCAGTTCAAAATCTACTTTGAAACGTTAGTAGAGTGGAATGAGAAAATGAATTTAACAGCTATTACGGAGAAAGAAGAAGTATACTTAAAACACTTTTTTGATTCCATTACAGCTGCTTTTTATTATGATTTTTCAAAACCATTCTCTATTTGTGATGTTGGTGCAGGAGCTGGATTCCCAAGTATTCCTTTGAAAATCTGTTTCCCACACTTAAAAGTAACAATTGTAGATTCATTGCAAAAACGTATTAATTTCTTAAATCACTTAGCACAAAAGCTAGAATTAAGTGATGTTGCATTTTGCCATGATCGCGCTGAAACATTTGGGAAAAAAGAAGGTGTACGTGAGTCATACGATATTGTAATGGCACGTGCAGTTGCGCGTCTTTCTGTACTGAGTGAGCTATGTTTACCACTTGTAAAAGTAGGAGGAACATTCATTGCCATGAAAGGTGCAGCAGCGAACGAGGAAATAGAAAATGGCAAGTATGCTTTAGAGGTACTTGGCGGAGAATTAAAGGAAATGTCTACATTCCAATTGCCGTTTGAAGAAAGTGAGCGTAATATTTTATTAATCGAGAAAAAGCGCAAGACACCAAAGAAATATCCACGCAAACCGGGAACACCCAATAAATTACCTATTGAAAAATAAATCTTATTAGACGTAAGATTAAATTATATAAATGAAAACGTAAATGTTTCATAGGGAACATTTTATGTAGAACAGTCAATAGGCCTAAAAGGTGGTGGAATATGTATGAAAAATACGTTTTCTCGTTTATTTGGCTTTGGAGATAAAGAGAGCGAATTCGAATTACAAGACGAAAGCCATGAAGAAATAGATAAAAAGGTATATGAAGAAATACAAGAAATACCGATAGTAAATATTACCCCTAACCGCTATCAACCACGAACAGTTTTTGATGATGCACGTATTGATGAGCTAGCTTTAACGATTCGTACACATGGGCTTATCCAACCGATTGTTGTGAGACAATATGAGGATGATAAGTACGAGATTATTGCCGGGGAAAGGCGTTTTCGCGCAGCAACAAAGTTAGGGTGGGAAAAAGTTCCTGCAATAATTAAAAATTTAAATGATACTGAGACAGCTTCTGTAGCGTTAATTGAAAATTTGCAGCGTGAGGAATTAACAGCAATCGAAGAAGCTGTGGCATATCAAAAGCTGATTGAGTTACATAATTTAACACAAGAAGCATTGGCACAACGACTTGGAAAAGGGCAATCCACAATCGCAAATAAATTACGATTATTAAAGTTGCCCGAAGAAATAAAAAATGTGTTATTAGAAAAGAGTATTACAGAACGTCATGCTCGCGCTCTTATTCCTTTGAAAAATGAGGAATTACAACTGAAGGTTTTACAAGAAATTGTGGAGAAGCAATTGAATGTAAAGCAAACAGAAGAACGAATTGCGAAGTTACTAGAAGAAGTAAAGCCAAAGCGCAAAGCGAAACAAAAAGCGGTTAGTCGAGATACGAGAATTGCAATGAATACAATTAGACAATCATTGCAAATGGTTGCTAGTAGTGGTTTGAACGTTAATTCTGAGGAAGAAGAATTTGATGAGTATTATCAAATTACAATTAAAATTCCTAAGAAAAAATAATTGTGTGTTAGAGGCCTTATCCTGTTGGAGAGGTCTCTTTTACTATATTTTCTTGTCAAATGAAGAAGGAGTTTAGAAATAAATTTTGAAGTTTAATAAGGACGTAAAAGAAAAGCTTTTATTTCATGTTACAATAAACGTAATTGTTTCTAGAATAAGAAAGAAAGGTTGAAAGTAGGTGACATCATGGGAAAAATCATTGCTATTGCCAATCAAAAAGGCGGTGTTGGAAAAACAACAACATCCGTCAATTTAGGAGCCGGATTGGCACAAGTAGGAAAAAAAGTCCTTCTTGTAGATATTGATGCTCAAGGAAACGCAACGACTGGTGTAGGAATTGAAAAATCTGAATTAGATCAATGTATCTATAATGTTCTTGTGGAAGATGCAGATGTTCAAGGTGTTATACGGAAAACCGCAACTGAAAACTTAGATGTTCTACCCGCTACAATTCAATTGGCTGGTGCCGAAATTGAATTGGTACCAACCATTTCCCGGGAAGTACGCTTGCAGAGAGCATTACAGCCAATTCGTGAAGAATATGATTATATTATTATTGACTGTCCCCCATCCTTAGGATTACTAACGATTAATGCGTTAACAGCAGCAGATTCTGTTATTATTCCTGTACAGTGTGAATATTACGCGTTGGAAGGGTTAAGTCAGCTATTAAATACAGTTCGACTTGTACAGAAGCATTTAAACAAAAATTTAGCAATTCAAGGTGTATTGCTAACGATGTTGGATGCTCGTACAAATTTAGGAATTCAAGTTATAGATGAAGTGAAAAAATACTTTAGGGATAAAGTGTATCGTTCAATTATTCCTCGCAATGTTCGCTTAAGTGAGGCACCAAGTCATGGAAAACCGATTATGCAGTATGATGCTAAATCAAGAGGGGCAGAAGTATATATAGATTTAGCAGAGGAAGTGATTGCAGGTGGCTAAGGGATTAGGAAGAGGAATCAATGTGTTTTTTCCTGATTTAGATGTGAAAGAAGAAGAAACAATTCAGGAGATTGTAGTAACTGAATTAAGGCCGAATCCATATCAACCACGTAAACATTTCAATAAAGAAGCGATTCAGGAATTAGCGGCTTCTATTAAAGAACATGGCATATTGCAACCTTTAATTGCTCGAAAGAGTATTAAAGGATATGAAATTGTTGCAGGTGAAAGAAGATATCGTGCTGCTAAAGAGGCTGGACTTGAAAAAGTACCTGCTGTTGTAAGGCAATTAAATGAGCAGCAAATGATGGAATTTGCTTTGCTTGAAAACTTACAAAGAGAAGATTTAAATCCTATGGAAGAGGCAATGGCATATCAGATGTTAATGAATGAGCTAAATGTAACGCAAGAACAATTAGCCAAACGTCTTGGTAAAAGCAGGCCTTACATCGCCAATTACACTCGGTTATTAAGCCTCCCTTCATTCGTTCAAGATATGATTGCAAACGGTCAACTTTCAATGGCTCATGGGAGAACTTTACTTACGATAAAAGATGAGGAACAGTTGAAAGCCCTATTAAAACGAATCGAAAAAGAAGGATTGAACGTTCGCCAATTAGAACGAATTGTCCAGGAGATTAATCAACGCGTTTCACGTGAAACAATACAAGTGAAAAAAGAAAGAAATATATTTTTTGTAGAACGCGAAACGTTTTTAAGAGAAAAGTTTGGTACAGATGTGAAGATTAAAGAAACGAAAAAAGAAAAAGGTAAAATCGAAATTGAATTTTTTAATAAAGAAGATTTAAATCGCATTTTAGAGCTACTATCAAAGGGAAATTAAAAAGCAAACCATCTTATTACTTATAGATGGTTTGCTTTTTTTAATGCAGATAATTTTTGATCAGTTTCTTTTATGCTTTGCGCAATTACATCAGCCATTTTCATAACTAAACTTAGTCTTGTATTTTGAAGTACGAAAAATTCCATGAAACCATTTAAATTTACGATGCCATGTATATGCAAATCACCAATGGCAGGTAATTTCTTATTCATCGCAGCGCCAGGTTTACTAGGGCCCTTTCCGGTAGTGATAGAACCGATACTTTGAGATTTTCCTAAACATGCATCAACAGCAATGATAAATGAAGTAGGATTATCTTTCTGTATATTCTGGATTTTTTCCTCTAAATTTAGCGCATGTATTGGTTCATCTAGTGTGCCAAACACTTGGAAGTTTTTTATTTCTGCTTGTGCTAGTTTAGTACCAACTAATGGGCCAAGCGCATCACCAGTGGAACGGTCTGTGCCGATACAAACGAGAATGAGTGGTATATTAGTCTTAATGGGAGTATGAGAAAGCAAGAAATTACTGATTACCTCAGAGGCTTCTAAGTCCTGATGCATAACATTTTGAGTTTCTTTTTCAAAAAAAGGTAAGCGAAAACTTCCAATATTCATGAAGCACCCATCCTTTTAATAAATTTTCACAATATGTTATAAAGTAAGTGAATGGAAAATTATAAGTGCATACTTTTTGCAAAATGTGAATAAAAACGGAAATAATAGTACTAGTATATATATTTTTGCTCCATTTTATACCTGAATGAAAGTAAAGATATGTAATTAAAGTCATAAATTTTTTTCAGAAATTAGAGGGACTTCTGATACAATAAGAAGGATAATTAAAAAGAAAGTTTAGCTAGAGAGGTAGAGGGACATGGATTTAGCGTTGAAGTGGTTTGAGTCCATTAATTGGACGAATATAGGTACGAAATCACTACAAATAGTCGTTATTTTAATACTTGGTGCAATCGTTGTGCGAGTTGCAAGGGCAATTGTACGAAATGCGTTTCGAATGGGAAGTCGTTCACCGATTCAAATCTCAGAACGTCGTACAGTTACGGTAGCGAAATTGCTTGAAAATATTGTGGCATATGTTGTTATGTTTATCATGTTAATAGCAATTTTAGGTGTATTTGAAATTAATGCATCAGGATTATTAGCCGGTGCCGGGGTAATTGGTTTAGCGGTCGGATTTGGTGCTCAAAGTTTAGTGAAAGATGTCATTACAGGATTATTTATCTTACTAGAAGATCAGTTTTCAGTAGGTGACTATGTAAGAATTGGTCAGTTTGAGGGAGTCGTTTTAGAAATTGGACTTCGTACAACGAAAGTAAAGAGTTGGACAGGTGAAATTCACATTTTACCAAATGGAAGTATCGTTCAAGTTACTAACTTCTCGGTGAGTAACAGTGTAGCATTTGTTGATGTATCTATTTCGTATGAGGCTGACATAGCAAAAGCAGAGCAAGTAATTGAAGAGTTATTAACAGAATTACCTGCAAAATACGAGGAAATGGTAACAACGCCTCAATTGTTAGGTGTACAAACATTAGCTGCGTCAGAAGTTGTATTACGTGTTATTGCTGAAGTAGAGCCCATGAAACATGCAGTTATTGCAAGAGCTCTTCGTAAAGAGATTAAAAACCGTCTAGATTTACATGGAATTGAAATTCCATATCCACGTATGGTTTTATATAATCGTGAAGAATTGGTTAGTGAAAAAGCAATTTAGTATGGAGAGGGGTTTGGAGAATGGAGCAAAAGCAATATAACTTGTACGATGTTTTGGAAATGAAGAAAGCCCATCCATGTGGTGAAAATCGCTGGAAGATTATTCGTATGGGAATGGATATCCGCATTAAGTGCGAGGGATGTGACCATTCGGTAATGATTCCTCGAAGAGAGTTTGACCGTAAGGTGAAAAAAATACTTGTGAAGCATGAAGAATAGTGAAAAAGCGACAGCTGCAGTAGACAGCCGTTGCTTTTTTTCATTTGGTGGAAACTTGTCATTTTTTTCGTTACTATCTATAATGATGAAAGATTGAGACATAGGAGTGAAAAATATGGGATTAACGGCTGGGATTGTTGGATTACCTAACGTAGGAAAGTCCACTTTATTTAATGCAATTACACAAGCAGGAGCAGAATCTGCGAACTATCCATTCTGTACAATTGATCCAAACGTAGGGATTGTAGAAGTACCAGATGAGCGTTTAAATAAATTAACGGAATTAGTAGAACCGAAAAAAACTGTTCCGACTGTATTCGAATTTACTGATATTGCAGGTATCGTAAAAGGTGCAAGTAAAGGTGAAGGATTAGGAAATAAATTCTTATCTCACATTCGTCAAGTAGATGCAATTTGCCAAGTTGTTCGTTGTTTTGAAGATGAAAATATTACGCACGTTTCAGGAAAAGTAGATCCAATTGACGATATTGAAACAATCAACTTAGAGCTAATCTTAGCGGATTTAGAATCTGTTGATAAACGTATCGAACGAGTTGCGAAGTTAGCAAGACAAAAAGATAAAGAAGCTGTATATGAGCATGAAATTTTAGTTCGTTTAAAAGAAGCTTTTGAAGAGGGAAAACCAGCTCGTACTGTTGAATTTACAGAAGAGCAAATGAAGATTGTTAAAGGCCTTCATTTGCTTACAACGAAAGAAATGCTATACGTAGCAAACGTAAGTGAAGATGATATTATGGATCCTTCTGAAAATAAATATGTGCAAATGGTAAAAGAATTTGCAGCAAATGAAAATTCACAAGTAATTGTTGTATGTGCAAAAATTGAATCAGAAATTGCTGAGTTAGATGAGGAAGAGAAAAAAGTATTCCTTGAAGAACTAGGCATTGAAGAATCTGGTTTAGATCAATTAATTCGTGCTGCATATGACTTATTAGGACTTGCTACTTACTTCACAGCTGGTGTGCAAGAAGTACGTGCATGGACGTTTAAACAAGGTATGAAAGCACCACAATGTGCTGGTGTTATTCATACGGACTTTGAGCGTGGATTTATTCGTGCAGAAACAGTTTCTTATGATGATTTAATGACAAACGGTTCTATGACAGCTGCAAAAGAAGCTGGTAAAGTACGTCTAGAAGGAAAAGAGTATATCGTAAAAGACGGAGATGTTATGCACTTCCGCTTTAACGTGTAATAAAGATATTTCCTAGGAAAAATAAAGATATGAACTTGGCAAATATATTATATGTTTGCCAAGTTTTTATTTAGCGGTTAGTTGATTCATCTAACTTACTATGATATAATCTAAACTCGTGAGTAATTACTATATAATTAATTGCTCCTTGCCCATTATGGGCCGTTTAGACCAAAAGGAGGTGAAAGTGTAATGAGAAAGTACGAAATTATGTACATCATTCGTCCTGGCGTTGAAGAAGAAGCTCAAAAAGCTTTAGTTGAACGTTTTGCAGGTGTTTTAACAAACAATGGTGCAGAAATCATTAACACAAAAGAGTGGGGTAAGCGTCGTTTAGCTTACGAAATCAACGACTTACGTGAAGGTTTCTACATGATCTTAAACGTGAACTCTAACGCAGAAGCGATTAACGAATTCGACCGTTTAGCTAAGATCAACGAAGACATCCTTCGTCATATCGTTGTTAAAGAAGAAGAAAAATAATTGATATATAAGGGAGAGTGGTTCGATTGATGAATCGTGTTATCCTCGTTGGTCGTTTAACTAAGGACCCTGACTTACGTTACACGCCCAATGGTGTTGCAGTAGCTACTTTTACGTTAGCTGTGAATCGCGCATTTGCGAATCAACAAGGTGAGCGTGAAGCTGACTTTATTAATTGTGTAATATGGCGTAAACAAGCAGAAAACGTGGCAAATTATTTGAAAAAAGGTAGCTTAGCAGGCGTAGATGGACGTCTTCAAACTCGTAATTACGAGGGACAAGATGGTAAACGTGTATATGTAACAGAAGTTCTTGCGGAGAGCGTACAATTTTTAGAGCCGCGTAATGGCGGTGGGGAGCAACGTGGTTCATTCAATCAGCAACCATCAGGAGCTGGTTTCGGTAACCAAGGCTCTAACCCATTTGGTCAATCTAGTAATTCAGGTAACCAAGGTAACTCTGGATTTACGAAGAATGACGATCCATTTTCAAATGTAGGTCAACCGATCGACATTTCCGACGACGATTTACCGTTCTAATCGTGTAAATTTGTTAGTTTTAACAAAGAATGGAGGGAAATAGACATGGCAGGACGCAAAGGTGGACGTGCGAAACGTCGTAAGGTGTGTTTCTTCACAGCTAACGGCATCACTCGCATCGATTATAAAGATGTTGATTTATTAAAACGTTTCGTTTCTGAGCGTGGTAAAATTTTACCTCGTCGTGTAACAGGAACAAGCGCAAAATACCAACGCAAACTTACAGTTGCAATTAAACGTGCTCGTCAAATGGCACTTTTACCATATGTTGGTGAATAATAGCGTATGAAATGCACAGTAGAGTCGGACTCTACTGTGCATTTTGCTATGCTTTTCTTTTTTGAAAGAGAGGTTAGATGATGAAAAGTACGAAATTTATTACTGAGGGTGCAGCGTTGTTAGCGATATATGCAATTTTGTTGCTTATATCTATGTATGTTCCGATTTTAGGTGCAGTTGTGACGTTTGCGCTGCCGTTACCATTTATATTATTAACAGTAAGGCATAAACTATCTAATGTACTCGTGATTTTTGTAGCGGCACTTTTTATTACAGTTGTTGTAAGTCAACCGATTAGTCTTATCAAGACGGTCATGTTTGGATTAATAGGTGTTGTATTAGGATACATGTATAAAAAAGGAAAAAAACCAGTGGAGATATTGATAGATGGAACACTTGCATATTTAATTGGTATTATGCTCATTTATGTTGGAAGTATAAAATTTTTCAACATAGATTTAATGAAGCAAATGCAAAATATGTTTAGTGAAAGTATGGCGCAAAGTGAAAAGATAGTAAGTGCTGCTGGTATGCCGATTAGTAAAGAACAAAAAGAGTTATTAGGACAATTTAATGATATGTTACAAACGCTATTTCCAAGTTTACTTGTAATGGTTTCATTATGTTTCTCGTGGATTACAGTTATGATATCAGGTAGTGTTTTGAGAAAATTAAAGTATGATATTACAGCTTGGCCTAAGTTTAAAGATATACAATTACCAAAGAGTATTGTTTGGTATTACGTCATATTTATTTTGCTATCAACTTTCATGAAAGTTGAACCAACATCATATTTACATATGGTATTTTCTAATCTATATGTAATCTTTGCTATGCTACTCGTATTCCAAGGGTTAACATTTATCGCCTTTGTAGCGCATAGAAAAGGTTTTACGAAAGGGATTCCTATTATTAGTTTTATTGTATGTATGTTTATTCCAATGCTGTTTCCTCTCGTGACAATCTTAGGTATAATTGATTTAGGGATTTCATTGCGTTCTAAAATGGAATGAAAAATGGAGGATAAAATAGTATTATTTATACTGTTTTAAGGTGTTTAATCTGTTTAACTAACTAGAAGTTGAGTTAGTTTTACTTTATAGGAGTTGTATACATGCCTGAATTTTATAAGAAACAGTGGTTTTTATATCCTGTTTACGTATTGGCATTTTTTGTGTTTGTGCTAATTTCGATTCTCTGTTATTTTCATTTAATTGTGGGAATGGCCGCCTTTTTTATTTTTTGTATCGTTCTTTTTTTAGTTATACGATTTGAACTTACCTTTCAAAGGAACTTTGAAAAACATACGACAGATATGATTACAAGGGTAAAAAAAGTAAGCAATGAAGCATTCAACCAAATGCCTATTGGTATTTTGTTATACAATAAGGACTATGGGATTGATTGGGCAAATCCTTATTTATCTTCATGTTTAGGGCAACATGCACTAGCTGGGTGGCATCTGTACGATGTATCAGAAACATTACTCCTTTTTATTAAGGGAGAGACTTCCGATGATATAGTATCTTTAAATAATCGAAAGTTTCGTGTGTTTGTAAGGAAAGAAGAAAAACTAATTTATTTTTTTGATGTAACTGAGCAAACAGAAATTGAAAAGATGTATGAGGATCAGCGTACTGTTTTAGCGGTTATTTATTTAGATAACTATGATGAGGTTACACAAGGGTTAGATGATCAATTACGCACGAATATAACAAGTCTTGTGACATCACGCCTAAATGAATGGGCTGTTAAGTATGGTGCGTATTTAAAACGTGCATCTTCAGAAAGATTCTTCGTTGTACTAAATGAAAGTATTTTGGCGCAAATGGAGAAAGGGAAATTTAGTATTTTGGATCAGGTGCGTGAAGAAACGTCAAAAAGGAATATACCACTTACATTAAGCGTTGGTGTTGGATCGGGTGATTTACCTTTATCGGAGCTTGGAGCGATGGCCCAATCTGGCTTAGACCTTGCGCTGGGCCGGGGTGGAGATCAAGTAGCTATTAAACAAGCAACGGGTAAAGTTAAATTTTACGGTGGTAAGACGAATCCGGTCGAAAAGCGTACTCGTGTACGTGCTAGAGTCATTTCGCATGCATTAAAGGATTTAGTATTAGAAAGTAGCAATGTCATTATAATGGGGCATAGGGCTCCTGATATGGATGCAATTGGTGCTGCAATTGGTATTTTAAAGGTAGCTCAATTAAATGAACGCAAAGGATATATTGTATTGGACGAAAATGATTCCGATAAGGGAATCAAGCGATTAATGGATAAGGTGAAACAAAATGAAGAGTTATGGTCTCATTTTATTTCACCAGGGCAAGCGATGGAATTTGCGAATGATGATTCATTGCTTGTTGTTGTTGATACGCATAAGCCTTCAATGATGATGGAAGAAAAACTGCTACATAAAATTGAAAATGTAGTTGTTATTGATCACCATCGCCGGGGAGAAGAGTTTATTGAAGATCCATTACTTGTTTACATGGAACCATACGCTTCTTCAACGGCAGAACTTGTTACTGAATTACTTGAGTATCAGCCGAAAAATTTAAAAATGACAATGTTAGAAGCAACGGCATTGTTAGCGGGTATTATTGTTGATACGAAAAGTTTTACATTCCGTACTGGTGCTCGTACATTTGATGCGGCTTCTTATTTACGTTCGCACGGTGCAGACACGGTACTTGTACAAGAACTGTTAAAAGAAGATATGGGCCAGTATTTACGAGTTGCAAAAGCTATAAAAAATGCGTACATTTATAAAAATGGAATTGCGATTGCTAAAGTTGACGGTGATGAATATTATCACCAAGTACTTATTGCACAATCAGCAGACACGTTATTGACAATGACGGGTATTATTGCATCGTTTGTTATTGCGAAGCGTGGAGAAAATTTCATTGGAATTAGCGGTAGATCTTTAGGTGAAGTGAATGTACAGCTAATTATGGAGAATTTAGGCGGTGGCGGGCATTTAACGAATGCGGCCACACAGATGAAAAATGTTACGGTAGATGAAGCTGAGGAGAAGCTTCGATTTGTTATTGATGACTATTTACAGGGAGGCACACAATCATGAAAGTAATTTTTCTAAAAGACGTAAAAGGTAAAGGAAAAAAAGGAGAAGTAAAAAACGTACCAGATGGTTATGCAAATAACTTCTTACTAAAACAAGGGTTAGCTGCCGAAGCGACAAACAGCAGTATGAAAACTTTAGAAGCTCAAAAGCGTAAAGAGGAAAAAGACGCAGCAGCAGAGGTTGAGAATGCAAAAGAGTTGAAAGAAACTTTAGAGAAATTAACTGTAGAATTAAAGGCGAAATCTGGAGAAGGTGGCCGTTTATTTGGTTCTATTACAAGCAAACAAATCGTAGATGCAATGCAAAAATCACATAAAATTAAACTTGATAAACGTAAATTTGAAATGGACGATGCAATCCGTGCATTAGGCTATACAAATGTAACAGTGAAATTGCATCCGCAAGTAACAGCAACAGTAAAAGTTCATGTTATTGAACAATAAAAATAAATTAAGCAAGGAGGATTGCGTATGAGTGATGTACTTGCTGATCGTACCCCTCCGCATAATATAGAGGCTGAGCAGGCGGTTTTAGGGGCCATATTAATTGATCAAGATGCGTTAACGTCAGCATCAGAGCTATTGGTACCTGATTCATTCTATCGAACGAAACATCAAAAGATTTTTGAAGTTATGCTTGGATTGTCTGATAAGGGAGAACCGATTGACTTAATAATGATGACATCAGCAATGGCTGATCAAGGATTACTAGAAGAGGTTGGTGGAGTTTCTTACTTAGCAGAGTTGGCAGAAGTTGTTCCAACTGCCGCTAACGTAGAATATTACGCACGCATCATTGCTGAAAAGGCGCTTTTACGTCGTTTAATTCGAACAGCGACTCATATTGTATCGGATGGATACGAGAGAGAAGATGACGTGGACGGCCTTTTAAATGAGGCTGAGAAAAAAATATTAGAAGTATCTCATCAAACGAACGCAAAAGCATTCCAAAATATTAAAGATGTTCTTGTAGATGCTTATGATAAAATTGAACTTTTGCATAATCAAAAAGGTGAAGTTACCGGGATACCAACTGGGTTTACCGAATTAGATAAGATGACAGCTGGTTTCCAACGGAATGATTTAATCATCGTGGCAGCACGTCCATCAGTAGGGAAAACGGCATTTTCATTAAATATCGCACAAAATGTAGCGACGAAAACGGATGAAAATGTAGCGATTTTTAGTTTGGAGATGGGTGCGGATCAGCTTGTTATGCGTATGCTTTGTGCGGAAGGAAATATTGATGCACAAAGACTTCGTACCGGTTCATTAACTTCTGATGATTGGGCGAAATTAACGATGGCAATGGGGAGTCTTTCAAATGCTGGTATATATATTGATGATACGCCAGGGATTAAAGTAAATGAGATTCGAGCAAAATGTCGTAGATTAAAGCAAGAACAAGGTCTTGGTATGATTTTGATTGATTACCTGCAGCTTATTCAAGGAAGTGGGAAATCAGGAGAAAACCGTCAGCAGGAAGTATCTGAGATTTCTCGTACACTAAAAGGGATTGCACGTGAATTGCAAGTACCTGTTATTGCCTTGTCGCAGTTGTCTCGTGGTGTAGAATCTCGTCAAGATAAACGCCCGATGATGTCTGATATTCGTGAATCAGGAAGTATCGAGCAGGATGCTGATATTGTAGCCTTCCTATATCGTGAAGATTACTATGATCGAGAAACGGAAAATAAAAATACCATTGAAATCATTATTGCAAAGCAACGTAACGGTCCAGTAGGCTCGGTAGAGCTTGCATTCGTTAAAGAGTTTAATAAGTTCGTTAACTTAGAACGTCGCTTTGATGATGGACATGCGCCGCCCGCATAAAGGCAGTATAAAAAAGAAACACATTTCTTATAATAAGATGTGTTTCTTTTTTTTTATATGAAAGATAGGGCTTTCATAAGATGAATATGTAATTCTTACGAACGAAAACGTTTTTCGATAAAAAAATGTTCGCTTTTTGGTTGACTTCTCTTTCTGTTTTGGTACAATTATATTGTTTGAAAAGTTCGTTTGAAAATTGCGGAGGTGCTTTAATAATGTCTTCAGTAGTAGTTGTAGGAACACAATGGGGCGATGAAGGAAAAGGTAAAATTACTGACTTTCTTTCTGAGCATGCGGAAGTAGTTGCAAGATATCAAGGTGGAAATAACGCAGGACACACAATTGTTTTCGGCGGAGTTAAATATAAATTACACTTAATTCCATCTGGTATTTTCTATAAAGAGAAAATTTGTGTAATCGGAAACGGCTTAGTAGTAGATCCAAAAGCATTACTTGAAGAATTAAAATACTTACACGATCGTGGTGTAAGTACTGACAATTTACGTGTTAGTAATCGTGCGCACGTTATTTTACCTTATCACCTAAAACAAGATGAGTTAGAAGAAGCAAGTAAAGGTGATAATAAGATCGGTACAACGAAAAAAGGTATCGGTCCTGCATATATGGATAAAGCTGCTCGTATTGGTATCCGTATGGCTGATCTTTTAGACCGTGAAGCATTTAAAGAGAAGCTTGAGCGCAATTTAGTAGAGAAAAATCGTTTATTTGAAAAAATGTACGATACAGAAGGTTTCAGTGTAGAAGAAATCTTTGAAGAGTACTTCGAATACGGACAACAAATCGCACAATATGTATGCGATACATCTGTTGTATTAAATGATGCACTAGATAACAATCACCGTGTATTATTTGAAGGTGCACAAGGTGTTATGCTTGATATTGACCACGGTACGTACCCATTCGTTACATCTTCTAACCCAATTGCTGGTGGTGTAACAGTTGGAACTGGAGTTGGTCCTGCGAAAGTTACGCGCGTTGTAGGTGTATGTAAAGCATATACAAGCCGTGTAGGTGATGGTCCGTTCCCTACTGAGCTTCATGATGAAATTGGTCATCAAATTCGTGAAGTTGGTCGTGAGTATGGAACAACAACTGGTCGTCCACGCCGCGTAGGTTGGTTCGATAGCGTTGTTGTAAGACATGCACGTCGTGTTAGTGGTTTAACAGATCTATCATTAAATTCTATCGACGTTCTAACAGGTATTCCAACTCTTAAAATTTGTGTTGCTTACAAATACAATGGCGAAGTTATCGATGAAGTTCCAGCAAACTTAAACATTTTAGCGAAATGTGAGCCTGTATACGAAGAGCTTCCAGGTTGGACAGAAGATATTACTGGTGTAAGATCATTAGACGAGCTTCCTGAAAATGCACGAAAATACGTAGAGCGTGTTTCTGAGTTAACAGGAATTCAATTATCTATGTTCTCAGTTGGACCGGATCGTAACCAAACAAATATCGTTCGTAACGTATACGAAGCTTAATTGATATTTTTTAGAAAAAACTCATGCCTGCATGAGTTTTTTCTTATCTTTTATAAAAAAATAAAAAAAGGTATTGCAAAAATAAAAGATAATATGTTATGATACATCTTGTCGTCACGAAAATATGACGTTGGTGAGTATGAGCCATTAGCTCAGTTGGTAGAGCATCTGACTTTTAATCAGAGGGTCGAAGGTTCGAATCCTTCATGGCTCACCATTTTATTTTTCGTGGCCCGTTGGTCAAGTGGTTAAGACACCGCCCTTTCACGGCGGTAACACGGGTTCGAATCCCGTACGGGTCATGTTTTTTTTATGTTCATTTTTGGTCCCGTGGTGTAGTGGTTAACATGCCTGCCTGTCACGCAGGAGATCGCCGGTTCGACCCCGGTCGGGACCGCCACTTTTGTTTATACCACCATTAGTGGTTTTATATATAGTTTTGGCTCGGTAGCTCAGTCGGTAGAGCAGAGGACTGAAAATCCTCGTGTCGGCGGTTCGATTCCGTCCCGAGCCACTCTCAGGATATTAAGTGGGCCCACTTAATATCCTTTTTATTTATGTAATTTTACAAAATTGAGTAGTTATTTTAAAATAGAATGAGGAGCCTCTAGCAGTTGAAGCTAGAGGTTTTTCTATAGATCGTATAGGATTCCGTGTAAAAGTGGATTATACATGAGTCTATGAGAATAGAGGAGAAAATACTTAAACAAAGGGTACGGTCATATAGGGACATACTATATAAACGTCAGTGTGTTTAAGGATTATTGACCATATTTTTATAAGGAGGAAATAGACGATGATGGGAAAGAAAATTTTAGTAGTTGACGATGAAAAGCCGATTGCAGATATTTTAAAGTTTAACCTAGAAAAAGAAGGTTTTGAAATTGTAATGGCGCATGATGGTGATGAGGCAATTGAGAAGGCAAATGAAGAACAGCCAGATATGGTTTTATTAGATATTATGTTACCGGGAAAAGATGGCTTAGAGGTATGTCGTGAAATACGTAAAAGCTCAGAAATGCCAATTATTATGCTTACAGCAAAAGACTCTGAAATTGATAAAGTATTAGGGCTTGAGCTTGGAGCGGATGATTATGTAACGAAGCCATTTAGCACGAGGGAGTTGCTTGCGCGTGTGAAAGCGAATTTACGTCGCCATCAGCAGGGTGGTGCAGCAGAAAAAGAAGAAAATACTGAAATGGTTATTGGACCAATCGTTATTAATCCGAATGCTTATAGTGTGACAAAGCGTGAAGAAAGCATCGAACTTACACATCGCGAATTTGAATTACTACATTATTTAGCGAAGCATCTAGGACAAGTTATGACACGTGAACATTTATTGCAAACAGTTTGGGGTTATGATTATTTTGGAGATGTACGTACAGTGGATGTAACAGTACGTCGTTTACGTGAAAAAATTGAAGATAATCCAAGTCACCCTACTTTAATTGTAACTAGACGTGGGGTAGGGTATTACTTGCGTGACCCAGAGCAGGAATAGTATATGAAGAAAGTCGGTTTTTTTCAATCTATTCATTTAAAATTTGTGCTTATATATATGCTATTGATATTAATAGCGATGCAAGTTATTGGCGTATATTTCGTTAGGGAATTAGAAAAAAGCCTTGTAAAAGGTTTTCAAGATTCCTTAACGCAGCAAACAAACTTACTTTCTTATAACTTGAAGCAAGAGTTTGTAAAAGAGCGTCCTAAAACAGAATCAGTAGATAAGGCTATTAAGGAATCGATTCAAAAGTTTGCATCAGACCGTAAGAAAGACATTCAAGAAGTAAGTGTAATTGACGCCAATAGAAAATTGATGGCAATTTCAGACGCGTCTAAGCAAAATAAGGTAGGAAGAATGTCAACAGATAGAGCTGTACAGCGGGTAATGGTACAAAAGAAACCAGAGTCAAAGATTGAGAAAGATGGACAGACAGGCCATCGAGTTCAAGTTATGATTACGCCTATTTTAAAAGAACCAGGCGGAGAGGTACTTGGCGTCATTCATATTGTTGCATCTATGGAAGATGTGTATAAACAAATGAAGGATATAAATCAAATTTTTGCAACGGGGACAGTAATTGCCTTATTAGTAACAGCTGTACTTGGAATTTTATTGGCTCAAACAATTACGAGACCAATTTCAGATATGCGAAGACAAGCAATTGAAATGGCGAAAGGAAATTATTCGCGAAAAGTAAAGGTGCATAGTCATGATGAAATTGGACAACTAGCATTATCTTTTAATAATTTATCTAAAAAATTACAACAAGCTCGTTCCTCAACAGAAAGTGAAAGACGAAAATTATCATCTGTTTTATCACATATGACAGATGGGGTAATCGCTACTGATCGAAAAGGGGATATTATTTTATTAAATGATCCTGCGGAAAAAATGTTAAATGTTTCGCGTGAAACAGCGCTAGATCAATCCGTATTAGAAGTGCTAGGGATACAAGAAGAATTTACACTGGATCATTTATATGAAGAACCCGATTCAGTTTTATTAGACTTTAGTACGAGAAATGAACCGTATATTTTACGTGCTAGTTTCTCTGTTATTCAAAAAGAAACAGGGAAGGCAAATGGTTTAATTGCTGTATTATATGATGTAACAGAGCAGGAGCGCATAGAACGAGAGCGCCGTGAGTTTGTTGCAAACGTATCTCATGAGTTAAGAACGCCGTTAACGACGATGCGCAGTTACCTAGAAGCACTTACTGATGGAGCATGGCAAGATCCGAATATTGCACCGCAATTTTTAACGGTTACACAAGAAGAAACAGAAAGAATGATCAGGCTTGTAAATGCATTGTTACAACTATCTAAACTAGATAGTACAGAACATCGTTTAATGAAGGAGTTTGTCGACTTTACTGACTTCTTTAACAATGTTATCGATCGCTTTGAAATGTCCAAAGAGCAAAATGTAAGTTTCAAACGATCTTTCTCTAAGAAATCTCGATTTATTGATATGGATTCGGACAAAATTACACAAGTTTTATATAACATTATTTCCAATGCATTAAAGTATTCACCAGAAGGTGGTACAGTAACATATCGCCTACGTGATCGCGAGGATTTATTAGAAATTAGTGTGAGCGATCAAGGAATGGGAATTCCGAAAGAAAATGTAGAGAAAATCTTTGAACGTTTTTATCGTGTGGATAAAGCGCGTTCGAGACAGATGGGTGGTACAGGCCTTGGGTTAGCTATTGCGAAAGAGATGATTGAGGCACATGGCGGCTCGATTTGGGCGAAGAGTGAAGAAGGAAAAGGGACAACTATTTATTTCACATTGCCAATGGCGGCAGATGAAGAGGACGATTGGGAATGAGCATGGAAAACTTTAAAACGATAGTTCTAATTAATTTAGTTGTCATTAGCCTATTTCTTACTTTTAACTTATGGACATATGTTCCTGATTCTACTTCCATGCAAAACACAAAATTCGTTCAAGGTAACGAAGATATAAATCCAATAAAGATCTCGGAGATTGTTCGCCCATCTTCTGTCATTATTCATAAAGAGAAAAATCATTATGTGAGTGAAAATAAGGAAAATGTGGATTCAATTTATAAAATTCTTGAAAATGGAGAATTACATGATTTTAGGGAGATAACAGGGTCAGTTCCTAAAGGTGATTTTCTTTCTTATGTACACGGAGAAGAAAAAATTGAATTTGTTTTCCCTACAAATATCCCACTGGATACGATTAAAAGTATGTTTAATATTAAAGATAAAAACATAGAAAGTAACAGAAGTTTTAATCGTATTATAATTGACCCTTCTCGAAGCAAGGATCAAGAAATTAAAGTTAATTTTGTTTCCTATGATACTTCTCGTAAAATATATCAAGCGACATTGACTGGTGCTTACGTAAAGGATATTTTAAATGCTCAAAATCAACTTATAACAGTAGCAAGACCATATTTTGAATATCAAATAAATGATACAAAAAAACTTTTTTTACCAGATGGGATTACGGAATTAAGTAAGGTAGAGTATGTTACATCTAAACTAGAAGTGGATACGTTTAAAAATGCTTTATTTAGTGATCCACGTTATTTAAGTCCTATTTCTGAGAAAACAAAGGAAACATTTACGGATGGTATCCGTTCTATGGAAATTGATAAGTCGAATGCAATGTTGAAATATAAAAACTCCGCTGTACATAGCGATAAAACTACAGATAATGCAATAATTTTACAAAAAAGTTTTGACTTTGTAAGTGGGCATAGTGGCACTTTAAAGTTTTATCGTTTTGATTACATTAGTAAGGGGAAAACTTCATTCCGTTTATATGAAGGCGGCTTGCCTGTATTTAATGCAGATGGAATCGCTGAATTAAAACAAGCGTGGGGTTCAGGTGAAGTCATGCAGTATGAAAGACCTCTTTATAATTTAAGTTTCAGTTTACCGAATAAACAACCAACAACTTCTCTTGCATCAGGTCATACGGTGATGACATCATTAGAAAATAATCCGGAAATTGACAAAAATTCAATTCAGGATGTTGGGATTGGTTATAAATTATCATTGGAACCTTCCATCAACGCAGGGAAAATGGGTATTTTACAGCCGATATGGTATGTAAAATATGATGAAGAAGGTAAGCAACAAATATTTGAGTGGAGTGAGGGGGGACTAAATGGATTGGGATCGAATTAAAACGATATTTATTGTGACCTTTTTTGTTTTAGACCTCTTTCTTATTTTTCAATTCATTCAAAAGCAAGGTAGTAATCAATTGGAGCTTGTGGCGGAAACAAAGATCGATCAACAATTAAAAGCTGAAAAAATTACTATGGGGAATTTTCCTAAAGAACCGAAAAAAGAGTCACTTATAATGGCGAAAAATAAGGTTTTCAAAGAAGAGGATGTGCAATCTTTAAAAAATCAAACGGCACACTTGCAAGGCGAATATCAAATAGAGAGTAAATTAAAAGAGCCTTTTTTAAATACGAAATCATTGTCAAAAGATAAGTATAATGACTTTTTGAAAAATTATGTGCTAGATGGACAAAAATATGAGTTTGGAGCAATAAAGGACTCAAAAATTTACTTCTTTCAAAAGTATAAAGATAAACCAATTTTCTACAATGAGCGTGCGATGATCGTTGTGGATTTAAATGAAAAGAATGAGCTTGTTTCGTATACACAAACGATGTTAACGGATTTAAAGGAAATGGGCGAAAGTGAAAAAACGAAAGAGCAAGAAATCATTACTGCTCAAACGGCTTTAGTGAATTTATATTTAAAAAATAAAATTGCGGACAATACGCATGTGAAAGAGGCGCAGGTCGGATATGCGACTCTTGCAGAGTCTTCTTCTAATATACAAGTGCTTGCCCCAACATGGAACTTAAAGACAGAGCAAAAAAAGGACTTTTTTGTGAATGCAATTGAAGGACAAGTCATGGAATTAGGCGAAAATCAAGTGCCTGAAGAATATAATGGAGTGAGAAAGAATGAGCATGCAGTTTAGTGTACTTGCAAGTGGAAGTACAGGGAATATGTTATATGTAGGAACGGATGAAAAAAAATTGCTCGTCGATGCAGGTTTAAGTGGTAAAGCTACAGAGGCTTTGTTTAAACAAGCTGAACTGAATATAAATGACATATCAGGTATTCTTGTAACACATGAGCATAGTGATCATATTAAAGGGTTAGGTGTATTGGCACGTAAATATGATTTACCTGTTTATGCGAACGAGAAAACATGGAATGCGATGGAACACTTAATAGGCAATATCCCAACTGATCAAAAATTTATTTTCTCAGTTGGGGATGTGAAAACATTTGGCGATATTGAAGTTGAATCATTTGGTGTTTCTCATGATGCAGCAGAGCCGATGTTTTACGCTTTTCATAATAATAATAGAAAGTTAGCTCTTATTACAGATACTGGCTACGTAAGTGATCGTATGAAGGGTGTTATTAAGGGAGCGAATGCTTTCGTATTTGAAAGTAATCATGATGTTGAAATGCTTCGTATGGGACGATATCCATGGAGCATTAAACGACGTATATTAAGTGATGTAGGTCACGTTTGTAATGAGGACGCCGCATTAGCGATGGCGGATGTTATTACAGACGAGACAAAACATATTTATTTAGCACATTTAAGCTTAGATAATAACATGAAAGAATTAGCGCGTATGTCTGTATCACAAGTATTAGAAGAAAAAGGTTTTGGCGTTGGAGAATCTTTTGAAATACATGATACAGACCCGAAAATGCCTACGAAAATTCAATACGTATAATTCTTCATTTTAGTAAACAATAAAGGTGAATATAGTTGTTTTTAGGAAGATAGGTGAACAAATATGTCCTTTATTGATGAAGAAAAATATCGTATAAAACGTGCGGGTAAAAAGAAGCATAAAGGTATTGTAGTTTCTAGCATAGCGGGAACAATTGTAGGGGCTTCATTATTCGCATTTGGAGCCCCTTTATTTTCGAATCATGCAGGTACGCTTCCACAAGCTGAAGCAAGTGGGAAAAATATGGCTCAAGCTCAAGCTGGAAATGTTCCAGCTAAACAGATTAGCTTTGTAGATGCTGTTGATCGTGCGTCTGAAGCTGTTGTTGGTGTTATTAATATTCAGCGAGATGATTTTTCAGAGGCGGATTCAGAAGCGGGTACAGGCTCTGGTGTGATTTATAAGAGGACAGATGGACATGCTTACATCGTAACAAATAACCACGTTGTTGCGGGAGCGAATCGTATTGAAGTGAGCCTGAGTGACGGTAAGAAGGTTCAGGGTAAAGTATTAGGAACCGATGTAGTCACAGATTTAGCAGTACTAGAAATAGATGCGAAGTATGTGAAAAAAGTGATTGAAATTGGCGACTCTAATACTGTTCGTAGAGGAGAGCCGGTTATTGCGATTGGAAATCCACTAGGATTACAATTTTCCGGGACTGTCACACAAGGTATTATTTCGGCTAACGAGCGTATTGTTCCTGTAGATTTAAATCAAGATGGACATTACGATTGGCAAGTAGAAGTATTGCAAACAGATGCGGCAATTAATCCAGGTAATAGTGGTGGTGCACTTGTAAATGCAGCAGGACAATTAATTGGCATTAACTCAATGAAAATTGCAGCAAAAGAAGTAGAAGGAATTGGACTAGCTATTCCAATTACGAGAGCCGTCCCTGTTATGAATGAACTTGAGAAATACGGTAAAGTAAAAAGACCTTATGTTGGAATTGAACTAAGATCATTAAACGAGATTCCAAATTATTATTGGTCAAAAACGTTACATTTACCAGATAACGTAACGGAAGGGGTTTGCATTTTAGATGTGAAAAGCCCTTCGCCAGGTACGGATGCTGGCTTGCGAGAACATGACGTTATTGTGGCGGTAGATGGAAAACCGGTGCAAGATATTATTGGGTTCCGCACGGCCTTATATAATAAAAAAATTAACGATAAAATGACTCTTACGTTTTATCGTGGCACAAAACGAGCGACAACAACGGTGAAATTAGGCATTCAAAAGTATTAAAAACAGGAGGGCCTACCTCCTGTTTTCTATTGTAGAAAAGTGAGGTGAGGAATATGAATTTACCTTGTTGTTTAGAACACGTTGAATTAGCACTAGATATCATTGTGGATGAGTGTGAAGTTGCGCCAGTTATTAACAATGTGGATAACTCTGAAAAAGAGAAGAAAACATGTGAATTTTGTCAAAATGAGGCGACATATGTTGTATCGAACACAGATTCTCACACAATATGTGGGTAACATTTGTGGATATGTGGATAAGTTATGTGGATAACATGTTTGTAAGGTGGGGAATAAATGTGAATATCTCGATTATTTCAATCGGAAAATTAAAAGAAAAATACTTGAAACAAGGTATAGCAGAATACTTAAAACGATTATCTTCTTATGCAAAAGTAGAAGTAATTGAATTACCAGATGAAAAGGCACCAGAAAATTTAAGTGAAGCAGAAATGTTAATTGTAAAAGAAAAAGAAGGTATACGTATACTGGATAAAATTTCTGATGATACGCATGTCATTGCGCTAGCTATAGAAGGAAAACAAAAATCATCAGAAGAGTTTGCAGCAAGTCTAGATCGTCTTGCAACATACGGAAAGAGTAAAGTAGCGTTTGTAATTGGTGGATCACTTGGACTTAGCTCAGAAGTAATGAAGCGTTCAAACGAATCTCTTTCTTTCTCAAAGATGACATTACCACATCAATTAATGCGTCTAGTATTGCTTGAGCAAGTATATAGGGCGTTTCGGATTAATCGCGGTGAACCATATCATAAGTAAGTGAGGTATTCTATGTAAAACAAGGGTAAGAAAAGAATACAGGAGAAAATCGAAAATGGCAGGTTGGTCTTGATTTTCACTGATATTATCATGTTTATTTTATTATGCCTATAATTGGAGGCTATATGAATGTTAAGTGATCAGACGAGATATTCTAGGCTCGCGAATATAACAAAAATAATAAATACAAAATTAGAACTACGTGAAGTATTGCAGCGTGTAACAATGGCCATATCAGAGGAGATTGTTCAATGCAACGCTGTTGGAATTTATTTACCCCAGGAAGATGGAACATTTAGAGGGTTTGCAGGAAAACCAGAGACCATAAATGGCGTAACGCTCGATACTCAGGTAATTGATCCTGAAATAGACTTACTGGCAAAAGAAGTTATTGAAACCAAGAAAACCATCTATATCCCTGATACCTCAAAGGATCATCGGCCAGATCCGAGATCGGTTGATGCGTTCAAAATTAAGTCCTTATTAGTCCTACCTATCTCATTTGGGCAAGAGTTATTTGGTCTGGTTTTTTTATTTGATTATGGAACTCCAATGAACTTAACAGATTCAGAAATTCAAAGTGTTGAAGCTTATGTAAATATGGCTGCGGTCGCAATTCAAAACGCAAATAATTTAACACAAAAGGAAAACCTTATTGCCGAGAAGCAGCTGTTACTAAATGTTACCCGTGATTTATCAATGTGTTCCTCGATACAGGAGAGTTTTGATAAATGTTTTTTTTACTTAGGACAGATTTTAGAGAGTAAAAACATGGCTGCCCACCTTTTAGACCCGCTAGACAAAACAACGATTAAAACAACGAAGTTAAGCAAGGACTGTGATTGGACAGAAGCGGATTGGATGGAGAAAAGCTATGAAGCCAAGATCCAAGAGGTTATTCAAACAAAAAATATAGATAGTAAGGGTCTACTGATGATTCCATTGGTTTCAATGGGGGAAGTATTAGGGATAATCGTCGTTGGCAAAGAGGGAAAAGCTCACAATTACGATAATTCCCAAATTCAACTGGCAAAATCTATCGTTGATGCCACAGCTCCTACGTTTTCAAACTTGTTATATATGGATCAACTTGAAAGCATGGTGGAAGAGCGAACGAGAGAACTAGCTGCTGCTAATGAGAAAGTTACAAGTGTGATTGAAAGTATTACGGATGGATTCTTTACTTTGAATAATAAATGGGAATTTACGTACGTAAATAAGCATCAATATTTTCCACAAAGAAAAACAGCAAAAGATGTATTAGGCAAGAATGTATGGGAGGTTTTCCTGAGTAGCGTCGACACAGTTATGTATAAGGAATTTCATCGTGCAATGTCAGAGCGAACTACAGTTCATTTCGAATTTCTTTCTACATCTGATGAATATTGGCACGAAGTTATTGCATACCCGTATGATGATGGTATTTGTTGTATTTTTAAAAACATAACGGAAAAAAAGCAATATGAGCAGGAATTGAAAAGGTTATCCAACATAGAGTTAATAGGGCAAATGGCAGCAGGTATTAGCCACGAGATTAGAAATCCAATGACAACAGTACGAGGATTTTTGCAGTTATTAAAAGAAGAGAACAGCTATGAGAACCATAATAAGTACTTTAATTTAATGATTGAAGAACTTGACCGTTCCAATTCTATTATTACTGAATTTCTCTCAATGGGTAATACAAGGAAATCAGATTTGCAGATGTTAGATTTAAATTCAATTATTCACGATATTATTCCTTTAATAAAGATTGATACGTATAATCAAAATAAATATATTCAAGTCGATACAAATGACATTCCGGAATTACTTTTAAACCGTAATGAGATACGACAATTATTACTAAACCTATACCGTAATGGCTTAGAAGCGATGAGCACAGAGAAAGTTCTAACCATTAGCACCTACAAGGAAGGTCAAAATTGTGCGGTGCTTGCAGTACAGGATCAAGGAAAAGGTATCAAGCCTGAAGTATTAGAGAAACTGGGTACTCCATTTTACACGACCAAAGATAATGGAACTGGATTGGGATTAGGTGTATGTTATGCTATTGCCGCCCGCCATAATGCAAAAATAGAAATTCAAACAGGATCGGAAGGCACTACCTTTTTTGTTAAATTTGATTATGAAAATAATAAAAAATAACCTCATTTAGATTAGTTACGGTGAACCGTATCATAAATAGTGGATAGCAATCGAAAGTTAATACTGCTTTGTGTATTAACATATTGAATAAAAAATATGATCAAGAAAAAAAGCACTTATCTTTACAGGATAGAGTGCTTTTTTATACGCACTTTATGATTTTAGATGTAACTGCTACGTAATGAAAATGTACAATAAATATAGGGATATGCAAGTGTTTGGTAAAATCAAGTATACTCAATAGAGGAGAAAAGAAGTATTAGATGTATTTAGGGGGGGCTTAACATATTTAAGGGAGATATGAAAAGAATATTGATATCATTACTAAAAAATCCATTAGTAATAATCGGATACTGGATTTTTTGTTATGAGTTAGCTTTATTATGTATGTATGGAAGAATCAATAATAATATTTATATTTGGTTATTATCTATAGCATTTTTAATACTTATCATTATATTTACTACAATTAAAGTTATAAAAAATAGGGAACGTGAATCGTCCAAATTATTAAATGTAAAGGGATGGAAATACATTTCCGTTATCATCCTTATCTTTATAACGTCTTTTTATGGGATGAAAATTTATAAAAGTGCAACGAATTATGGTGGTAAACTAGCATGGTTTATAGAAAGCGTAAAAAACGAAAGATCAGTTAAACTTGAGCGTGATAATATATATAAGTATGGTGTAGAGGGTATTTTTGAAGATATAAATAAGAAATATACTTTGCCAAAGAAGTTATATATGTCGGATGATTTTACTTTGGAATTTAAATCAGATGGAACAATTATATCATTTGATACTTTTCTTTATGGAAAAAATGCTGCTGGAAAAGAGGAAAGCTACTTAATATCTTATAATAAAAATAAATCAAAAGATATTTTTGTAGGATTAAATGGGTATGTTAACGCTGATTATAATGAAGATAAATTAGTAAAACCTTTAATTAAAACAGTTCAAGCTATTCCAGTTAAACAAACTGTCAGTAAGTGGAATGAAGATAAGTATGGGCTGGTTTATTATGGGAAAAGGAACTGGGGTTACAATGGAGAAGGAATTATTAATATTAATAAAGATGGGAAATTAGAGAAGCTTGAAGAAGCAAAATCCGAAATAATTGGATATACGGTATCTATATTTATCCCTGGAAAAGAGAAAGAGATAGTACCTGCTAGATATAATTTACTAGGTGATCCAAATTGGAGTAAGGAAAGTAGTTCTAAAAAGAAAAAGAAGGATTTAACTAATAATAATGAGCAATTTTACTTTTCAAAAGAAGTGGGTTATAAACTAGATGTTACAGATAAAGCATTAGGGAGTACCTTTTATTCCCTAAGCAAGACAATTGATGGTGGGGAAACATGGGGAGTTATAAATGAAGACCCGTTCAATGAAGCGGTTGGTAGTGCATCAGGAATCATCTTTTTTAATGAAAAGCTCGGATTTTTAAGGGCAGCCAGACCCTCTGGCAATGAAGGGAGGCTATACCGTACAGATGATGGTGGTATAACTTTTAAAAAGGTGAGCTATACGAATTATGAAGTGAAACTAGAAAGTGGACAGGTAATAAATCCGTTTGATTTTCCTAATCTGCCTTATGAGAAGGATGGAGTTTTTAACATGCTAGTAGGGCAAGGAGCAGATGGAGACTACAATGGTAATAGTAGTATACTTTATCAATCAAAAAATCAAGGTGAAACATGGGAGTATGTAAAAGAGGTTAAAGATAATTAATAGTGGGAAAGACCATTGGATAAAAATCACCGATGGTCTTTTAAACATTACTAGGTGGTATGTAGATTTCCTAAAATAAGTATGTTTCTATTTCCATAAAAATATGCTGTAATATGAAGAGGAAAAAGTATAAGTAGTTAGAGAAGTGAGGAATTGAAGGTGAAGAAGTTTAAGAAGTTTTACTTGGAGATTACAAGTGTATGTAATCTTGCATGCAGCTTTTGTCCGCCGACGGAAAGGCAGAAGCAATTCATTTCTGTGGAGGATTTTGCTAAAAGATTAGATCAAATTAAACCCCACACAGACTACATTTATTTGCACGTGAAGGGTGAGCCTTTGCTTCATCCAAAGATAGATCAATTGCTTGATCTAAGCCATGAAAAAGGGTTTAAAGTGAATATTACAACGAACGGAACGTTAATTAATAAGAGAAGGCATAGATTGTTAAATAAACCTGCATTAAGACAAATGAATTTTTCGCTGCACAGTTTTGATGGACACCCGGGATCGCAAGATAAAGAGGGCTATGTAAGGAGCATACTTTCTTTCATTAGAGAGGCGACAAGTCAATCGGATTTAATTGTTTCGTTAAGATTATGGAATTTAACTCAGGACAACAAAACGAATCTTGAAATTCAGCGGAATAGAGAGTTATTATCTATTATCGAAAAAGAATTTGATCTTTCTTATAAAATTGAAGAGAAGCTTACACCAGGAAAAGGTATAAAAATTGCGGAACGTGTATTTATTAATCAAGATTATGAATTCCAGTGGCCAGCATTACATGAAGAAGAGGATGATGGAAAAGGTTTCTGTCATGGCTTACGTAATCAGGCTGGAATTTTAGCGAACGGAACTGTTATTCCTTGTTGTTTAGATGGTGAGGGGATTATTAATCTTGGGAATATTAATAATGATTCATTCTCTAATATTATTGAGGGCGATAGAGCGAAAAATATTGTAGATGGATTTTCAAAAAGGGTTGCGGTAGAAGAATTATGTAGAAAGTGCGGATACCGCAAAAGATTTGGAAAGTAGATATAGAATAAGCCCTCATAAAGCGAGGGCTTATTTTTATCTCGCAAAAGCCCGATTGGTGTGGGCTAATAATCAGCGGGGATGGACAAAACCCCCACTGATTAAAGTTTCACTTTATTCCTGATAAGAACGTTCTAATTCATCAATTAATGAACCGACATAAGAAACAGCTTTACGGATTGCATCTGGTTTTGACATGTCTACTCCAGCGTGTTTCATTAATTCGAGTGGTTTCATTGTACCACCTGCACGAAGTACATTGAGCCAGCGATTAACAGCAGGCTGTCCCTCTTCCTTAATCATTTGGGCTACAGCGGTAGATGCAGTTAGGCCTGCTGAATATGTGTAAGAATATAAGCCCATATAATAGTGAGGTTGACGCATCCATGTTAAACCGGCGCCTTCATCAATTTCTACTGAATCTCCCCAGAATGTAGAAAGGACATTCGTTTTTATGTCAGTTAAAGTTGTAGCAGTAAGCGCTTGCCCTTCTTCTGCTAAGGAATATACTCTGCGTTGATATTCACCCTCAAGTAAATGAGTAACAAAGTTATGATAATATGTGCCGAGTAGTTGCAAAATGATCCATCTACGCATTCTCTTATCCTCATTTGTCGCGAGTAGATGCTGTGCTAATAGTAATTCATTCATTGTTGAAGGTGCTTCCACAAAGTACATAGATGGACGTACGTTCATAATACGCTGGTTTTTATTTGCTAAATAAAAATGGCCAGCATGCCCAAATTCGTGAGCTAATGTGAAACATCCACGCATCGTATTTTGCCATGTAATTAAAATATAAGGGTGAGAACCGTATGGGCTAGAGCAGAAGGCACCTGTTGATTTTCCAACGTTATCTGCAAGGTCTACCCATCTTTCTTTAAACCCCTTTTCGATAATAGCATTATATTCCTCTCCTAATACTTTTAAAGACTCTTGAATTAGTTTACCAGCTTCTTCGTATGTGATTGTCGGATTAAATTCAGGATCTAAAGGTGCGTGTAAGTCACAGAAAAGCATTTGATCAAGCCCTAATACTTTCTTTTTTAAATCTGCAAAACGGCGCATATGAGGCGCTAATTCGTTATAAATAATATCTAGTTGGTTGTTATACATTTCAAGTGGAACTTTTTGGGGCTCTAAAAGCATATGAGTAACGGATTCATATTTGCGTAAACGAGAAAGTGTCACTTGTTTTTTTACTTCAGTAGCATATGTTGTTGCAACTGTATTTTTATAGCGTTTCAATGTGGAAACAAATGATGAATATGCTTCTCTACGTATATATGCGCTTGGAGAAAATTCATATTTGCTTTCAAATAATGCAAATGATACAGGCAAATCATTTCCTTGTTCGTCCTGTATAGGAGTGAAATCCATATCCGCCAATTTAGTCATACCATAAATTTTGTAGGGGGAACTATGAACTTCGCCGAGTGCAGCAAGGGCCTCCTCTGTTTCAGGTGAGAGAGTATGCTGTCTCTTTTTGAGTGCTTCTAATAATGATTTACGGAAAGGTTCGAGTTCTGTTTCCTCAGTTAAATATTTTTCAATCGTTCCTTCTCCAAATGAAAGAATTTCGTTATGAATAAAGGATCGTGCAGTATGCATTTTCGCTCCTAGAGCTGAAATTTTGGAAGAGTTCGCTTGAATAACTGGATCTGTACGATCAGTAGATTCTTTTAAATTTGCATATGTGCTGAGTTTTGTTAACTTCATTAAAAGCTCTTCTTCTAAAAGTAGGCAATTTAATAAAGTGGTGGGATTAGTATGTAATTGTCCTTTAAATGCATCGAGTCTTTTTATATCATTTTCTAATACATTTAATGCAGTGTGCCACTCATTATCAGACTTATACAAATCAGAAAGATCCCATATTAGTTCAGTAGGAACTTCTTCGCGAATAGGGCGTTTCTCAATTACATCTTTCATTTAATGTATCCCCCTTATTTTAAGTATTTAAAAACATGATACTAGAAAATTCAGTTAAATGAAAATATTTAACAGTTTTATACATAAAAAAAGGACAAGCATAAAAATGCTTGTCCTTCGAGTTAAATTTAAGAATTAATATACTTTGTCACCGTTGAAAATAGAGTTTTTCACGACAACATAATCTACAGTACGAATTGAGTCTAATTTTGTTCCACCAGCATAAGAGATAGAAGATTGAAGATCTTGTTCCATTTCGATTAAAGTGTCTTCTAAAGAACCTTTATGCTCAACGAACATTTTCTTACCTTCAACGTTTTTCTTCTCACCTTTTTGGAATTCAGAAGCTGAGCCGAAGTACTCTTTATAAAGTTTTCCATCCCTTTCAACTGTTTCCCCTGGAGACTCTTCATGACCAGCGAATAGAGAACCGATCATAACCATAGTCGCCCCAAATCGAATAGATTTAGCTACGTCGCCATGCGTACGAATACCGCCGTCAGCAATGATTGGCTTACTTGCAGCTTTTGCACACCAGCGAAGTGCAGCTAGCTGCCAACCACCAGTTCCAAAGCCTGTTTTAATTTTGGTAATACAAACTTTACCAGGTCCAATGCCAACTTTTGTTGCGTCAGCACCAGCGTTTTCTAATTCTCTTACCGCTTCTGGAGTTCCAACGTTTCCAGCGATAACGAAGCTTTCTGGTAAATGCTTTTTAATATGTTGAATCATGTTGATCACAGCATTAGAATGGCCGTGCGCGATATCGATTGTAATGTATTCAGGGGAAAGTTGCTCAGCAGCTAATTGTTGTACGAATTCATACTCGTCTTCTTTAACACCAACGCTGATTGAAGCAATTAATCCACGTGATTGCATATCTCTAATGAATGAGATTCGTTTCTCTGGTTGGAAACGATGCATAATGTAGAAGTAATTATTTTCAGCTAAATAAGTTGCGATTCTTTCATCAATAATCGTTTGCATATTTGCAGGTACGACAGGTAATTTAAATTTATGTTTTCCTAAAGTGACAGTTGTATCACATTCAGATCGGCTATTTACAATGCATTTTGCAGGAATTAATTGAATGTCTTCATAATCAAATACGTTTTCCATCATTTACACCCCTAAAATACGAATATTTTATTTTTATTAATTAAAAATGTTCGTCCATAGGATAATTTACATCATTTTTATTAAGAAGTCAAAGATTTTCTTAACATTTTTTTGGAAAACAGCTAATATTTTTCAAAAATAACGTTAAAGACGAATTTAAATTGCTTTTTTATTTTTATTGTTCGTTTATAAAAAAGTAAGGAAAGTTGTGATAATTGCATAAGATTGTATGTATGCTTCTTATTTTAAGTGAGGAGACTGGGGGAATACGATGAGAAAATTAATGTTGATTATGGGAATCGTTTTGTTAGCTACTGTTGGATGTAGCGATAATGATGCATTTGAGAAAGCAAAGAAACAAGGGGACCTAGCATTAGAAAATAAAGAATATGATAGAGCTGTTGCGTCTTTTGAGTTGGCACTAAAAGAAAAAAAGGATGATCGGGAAGTAAAACTGAAAATGAATCAAGCAAGTAAAATGGTTGAAGCATTAAAGGAAAGTGATGTAGACCGAGCAATTGTATTATTAAGAGAAATTGAAAATAATCCTACTAATTCAGTAATAGCAAAGCAAGCAAAAGAGAAACGAGAAGTTTTAGTTAATCAAAAAGATGAGGAAGAAAAGTATAAGAAAATGCTTGCTAAAGTGGAAGATTTGAAAAATCAACAGAAGTTTATGGAAGTAAAAGAGCAACTGAACGTAATTATTAGAGAAACGCAAGGGAAAGAGCAATTTAAAGTATATTATCGAAATGCGAATGAACAAATTACACAGAGTGTGCCAAAGATGATTGATGAAGATAAAAGAAAGGATGGAAATCTTAAGGAAGAAAATAAAAATGAGGAAAAGCCGAAAGGAGAAGAGCCTAAGAAAGAAAGTGTTATTACAGGTCAAAAGGCAGAGTATATTAGTAAATTGAATAGTATTGATGAGAGCTTGAAGAAACTCGATTATTTATATGAGAAAGGGATTACAACTGAAATGAAGGAAGGAGAGGGAAAAAGATACGAGGCGTGGGATAAGGCCTTAAATGAGATTTATGCTGTTTTGAAAAAGCAGCTTCCTACGGGTGAGATGAACGCTTTAAGAGAGAAACAACGTGAATGGATTACGTATCGAGACCAAAAGGCAGAGAAGGCTTGGAATGAATCTGGGCAAGGAACATTGTCGGGGTTAGCAACTATTTCATCGAAGGCAAATAGTACGAGGGAAAGATGTTATCAGTTAGTTGAGCAGTATATGAAATGATAGAGGTTTGTTTTTATAACGGAATTATATTCTTAAAAACTTTTTTGGAATAGAAAATCCTCTTATTTATTCTTATATAAAAAGGCGAATCACGAATGATTCGCCTTTTTATGTGAGCTTTCAAGTATAATGAATAAGGTGATAATAACGCATATGATGATTCATTAATAGGAAAAGATAAATAAAGAAAATAATACAGGATAAAATGAGGTTAATATATGAATAAAAAAAGCTTTGCAGAGCATGCATTAAGTAAAGAAATAATAAGAGCACTTACTGGTCTAGGATATAATCATCCAACAGAGGTACAAGGAGAGGTTATTCCAGTTGCCTTACAAAAGAAGGACCTTGTTGTGAAGTCGCAGACTGGAAGTGGAAAAACCGCTTCATTCGGTATACCACTTTGTGAAATGGTGGAGTGGGAAGAGAATAAGCCACAAGCATTAGTATTAACACCAACGAGAGAACTTGCAGTGCAAGTAAAAGAAGATATTACGAATATAGGGCGCTTTAAAAGAATTAAGGCTGCCGCGGTTTATGGTAAATCTCCATTTGCACGCCAAAAATTAGAATTAAAGCAAAAGACACATATTGTAGTTGGGACTCCTGGCCGTGTGTTGGATCATATTGAAAAGGGTACTCTTTCTTTAGAGCGCCTGAAGTACTTGGTTATTGATGAAGCAGATGAAATGCTAAATATGGGTTTTATCGATCAAGTAGAGGCAATTATTGACGAATTACCTACGAAACGAATGACAATGCTATTTTCAGCAACACTCCCAGAAGATGTTGAAAAGTTATCTCGTACATATATGGATTCGCCAACTCATATTGAAATTAAGGCCGCTGGGATTACAACAGACAAAATTGAGCATACCCTTTTTGAGGTAAGAGAAGAGGAGAAACTTTCACTTCTTAAAGATGTAACAACGATTGAGAATCCAGATAGTTGTATTATTTTTTGTCGTACACAAGAAAACGTGGATCACGTATTTAGACAATTAAAACGTGTCAATTATCCTTGCGACAAAATACATGGCGGTATGGTACAAGAAGATCGTTTTGAAGTTATGGACGATTTTAGAAAAGGAAAGTTCCGTTATTTAGTAGCAACAGATGTAGCTGCGAGAGGGATTGATATTGATAATATTACACATGTTATTAATTATGATATCCCATTAGAAAAGGAAAGTTATGTACATCGTACAGGAAGAACGGGACGAGCTGGTAAGAACGGAAAAGCTATTACATTCATAACACCGTATGAAAATAGGTTTTTAGAAGAAATTGAGGCGTACATCGGCTTTGAAATTCAAAGGGCGCATGCACCTTCAAAAGAAGAAGTTATGAAAGGGAAAGGTGTATTTGAGGAGAAAATACATGCTAAACCAATTATAAAGAAAGATAAAAATGCAGACCTAAATAAAGGGATTATGAAACTGTACTTTAATGGCGGGAAGAAAAAGAAAATTAGGGCGGTAGATTTCGTCGGTACAATTGCTAAAATTAAAGGTGTTACAGCTGAAGATATAGGTATCATTACAATACAAGACAATGTTTCTTACGTTGAAATATTAAATGGAAAAGGACCGCTTGTATTAAAGGTCATGAAAAATACAACGATTAAAGGGAAACAATTAAAGGTTCATGAAGCAATTAAGTAAACAAAAAACTATCCACTTTAATAGGTGGATAGTTTTTTTGTTTCATTCGAAAGAAGTGGACATATAAATAAACGAGCATAAGGATAGCAGGGGATTTTAGGGAAATTGGATATCCATATTCGCTCCAATGATGAACCGTTGACCTTGCACGTGAAATTTAAAAACAAAAGAGGGTGTCTGAGAAACTTCTTCATATAACTTATTACAAGCTCATTTTGAAATGTTAATAAGAGAACCGGAAGGTGGAAGTAAATCAAAAAGGAAAAGGGATAAATAGGAAAATGAAGAACTTTTATATATATGCAAGTCTGAATTTTTAGATGAAATAGAGTGGGGGAAGAAGGATGATTCAATTTCCAAAAGCAGATGCTGAGCAATTTTTTAGATCGTATAGTATTGGCAAGTTTACAGTGAGTGAAGATGAAAAAAGATTAATTTTCAGTACAAATTTAAATGGTCATTCTAATTTATGGGCGATGGATTTACCAAATTTATCTCCTTATCCGTTAACATATTGTAATCAATCAAGCAATTTTATGAAAGTGGATCCTTTAAATCGATTTATTTTAGCTGGATTTGATAAAGATGGTGATGAAAATTATCATATTTATGCATTAAAACCAGAGGGTGGAGAATTGCTTGAATTGATTCCAGCAGGAGAGAAAGAAAAGGATTATTATGTACATTTAACAGAAGATGGAGAACGATTATATTATGTTACGAGTAAAGATAACCCAAGATTCTTTAATTCTCGTTGTTATAATTTGCGTACAAAAGAAGATATTCTCCTTTGTACGGGCGTAGAGACACCTACATATTTAAGTGCAGTGAGTCCAAATGAATCAAGCTTTATTGTCTTAAAATCGTATGGAAATACATATAATGTAGGATATGTGAAAAAGGGAGAGGAACTTATTTGTATGGTACCCTCCAGCGAAAAAGAACATATTTTAACTTCCATTTGCTATGTCGATGAAAATACGGTGATTTTTGTTACAAATTATGAAGAAGAGTTTTCTTATGTGGCTTCTTTTGATTTGGATAAACAGGAATTCAAACCAATATGTAAAATAGAGAATGAGGAAGTATCCACTATAAAATGGCATGAAGAAACGAAAACTGGTTATATCGTTACAGCAAAAGGTGTTGAAGATAGGTTATATAGATTTGTATGGGGTACAAAGGAATTAATGCTATTAGATACTCCAGTGGATACGATAAAACAAATGGATATTTCTAAATCCGGAAATTTATATTTATTAGGTGAAAGTGCAACGAAAACAGCAAACATTTATTATAAGGAAAATGAAAGTACAGAGTGGGAGATGTTGACAAAAAACTATGTTATTGGTCTACATGAATCTTCTTTTGTTGAACCGGATGTTATAACATATTCTTCATTTGATGGATTAAATATAGAGGCATTATTATTTCGAGCGAAGGAAGAGGTACAAAACGGATATACAATATTTTGGCCCCATGGTGGTCCACAATGGGCTGAGATAAAGGACTTTACTGCATTGTTTCAATATTTATTAAGACAAGGATATAATATTTTCGCACCAAACTTTAGAGGAAGTACGAGATATGGTTCAACATTTACGAAAATGATCGAGGGTGATTGGGGAGAGGCTCCACGCTTAGATTGTGTAGCAGGAATAGAGTGGTTGTTTGAACAAGGTATTTCAACTGCAGATAAATTATTTGTTATGGGTGGAAGTTATGGTGGGTATATGACCCTATTACTTTATGGGCGCCATTCAGAATATTTTCGGGCGGCCATTGATCTTTTTGGACCTAGTAGTTTATTTAGCTTTATTGACTCTATGCCAGAAGAATGGAAGCCAATTGCTGTTAGTTTTATTGGTGATGTTGAGAAAGATAAAGATAAGCTTATGAAAGATTCACCAATCACATATTTGAATCAAATGAAAAAGCCACTTCTTATCGTTCAGGGGGCAAATGACCCTCGGGTTGTAAAGACAGAATCGGATCAAATTTTTCAAGCATTGCAAGAAAAAGAAGTCGATGTAGAATACATTGTACTTGAAGATGAAGGGCATGGATTTTCAAAGAAAGAAAATGAGATATATGTATATCGTCGTATAACAGAATTTTTAGCAAAGCATAAATGAAATAAATGGCACCCTTAGGGGGCCATTTATTTGTTTAAGATTCTTTTAGATCGTCAACAAGTTTCTCCGCTAAACGTCTATACATATTACTCATAGTCACGAAAGATGTTAGTAATAAAAACTTTTCTAGCCTTGGATCTTCTAAGGAAGAAACCTCGTTTACTTCCGTAACACGGTTAGTTACGTCGTTTTTAAAGTTTTCAACATTGGTTTCAGTTAGAGCAAGATAATCTTTATATAGAGTATCTAATTCGAATGTAGCGTCGTTTATTAAAGGTTCATTTATATTTTCTAAGGAACTTTTTATGTCGTTAATGGAGAGGGCTCCTTTTAATTGATAAATTAAGCTGATCAAAATCATATGCTCTTTTGAATACTTTTTATTTTTGATAGGGATGAACAATTTTCCTTTTGCGTAATTGTTAATCATTGTTTTTGTTAATACTTTTTCATCATCGGTTCTCGTTGTATCTGCATAAGTATTCTCAAATAGTTGGACAACTTGGTCTACATATAAGTCGACAGTTGGGATATCCTCAAGTTTAATATTCTTTTCTAAATGTAATGTTTTCAGTAATTTATTTATATTTTCCACGTAGAACCCCTCACTTTTATAACATGGTGGAACTTAATGTTTGATATATCTTTAAATATGGTATTACGAAACAAATGAATTGTAAATGTTGACCTATATGAACATTATGTATATAATTACATGTAGTTATTAAAACTACATGTAATTATATGAGGGGTGTTTATATGAATGCTTATGTAAGAGAACCGGTTAATGCATTTACCCACTTAGGGGGGGCTGTATTATCATTTATTGCATTATTAGCTATGCTTGTGAAAGTTTCTGTTAAGATGCCATCTTTTGCTGCAATTACAGCTATTATTTTGTTTGGTATCGGGATGATGGTCCTTTATACAGCGTCAGCTGTATATCATAGTGTTGTAGCGAGTGAACGTGTTATTTATTTCTTTAGGAAGCTCGATCATTCGATGATTTTTATACTAATTGCAGGTACATATGCACCCTTTTGCTTAATTACATTACATTCCGCAAATGGCTTGCTATTATTTTGCTTAGTTTATGCAACTGCGATTTGCGGTATTGTTTTTAAAATGTTTTGGTTTAATTGTCCGAGATGGTTATCGACAGCAATTTATATTACGATGGGCTGGTTAATTGTTCTATTCTTTGCACCGTTAGCTGAGAATTTAAGCACAGGGGGCATCGTTTTCTTAGTGCTTGGGGGTATCTTTTATACAATTGGTGGGTTTATTTATGGTGCAAAGCCGAAATGGTTAGAATTTAAACATATGGGGCATCATGAAATTTTTCATATTTTTGTATTGCTAGGTAGTCTTGCCCATTTTCTAAGTGTATATTGTTACGTAATTTAATGAAAAAAAGCCACATTACCTCTATTATGTGGCTTTTTTGATTGCACAAGTGGAATCATTTATTATGCAAAATAATTATGGGATAAAATGTGATTTTATGTGTTCGCATAATAAACATATGGTAAGAAATATGTGATATACTTTGGGAAGCTTATAATGAATGAAATATGGAGGACTATAATTATGGCAATACTTGTAACAGGTGGAGCAGGATATATTGGTAGTCATACATGCGTGGAATTACTAAATAACGATTATGAAATTATAGTAGTAGACAACCTTTCGAATAGCTCAGTAGAGTCTATAAATCGAGTGAAAGAAATAACAGGAAAACAATTTAAGTTTTATAAAGAAGATATTTTAAATCGTGAGGCACTTGATACAATTTTTGAAGAAAATACAATTGAGGCTGTTATTCACTTTGCAGGTTTTAAAGCTGTAGGAGAATCAGTAGCAATTCCATTAACATACTACCATAACAACATTACAAGCACATTGGTGCTATGTGAAGTGATGCAGAAGCATAATGTGAAGAAGATGATTTTTAGCTCATCTGCAACGGTATATGGTATCCCAGAAACATCACCAATTACGGAGGAGTTTCCATTAAGTGCAACCAATCCATATGGTCAAACGAAATTAATGATTGAACAAATTATGCGTGATGTAGCATTTGCTGATACGGAATGGAGTATCGCATTACTTCGCTATTTCAACCCATTTGGTGCACATGAGAGTGGGCGTATTGGAGAAGATCCAAGTGGAATTCCCAATAATTTAATGCCATATGTAACACAAGTAGCTGTAGGTAAGCTAAAGGAATTAAGTGTATTTGGAAATGATTATCCAACAAAGGATGGTACAGGCGTCCGTGATTATATTCACGTTGTAGACTTAGCAAATGGCCATGTAAAGGCACTTAAAAAAGTACTTGGTACTACTGGGATAGATGCATATAATCTCGGTACAGGTACTGGTTATAGTGTGTTAGAAATGGTTGAAGCATTTGAAAAGGTTTCAGGAAAGAAAGTTCCTTATAAAATTACGGAGCGTCGTCCTGGTGATGTAGCAGTATGCTTTGCCGATGCATCGAAAGCAAAGCGTGAACTAGGATGGGAAGCAACACGTGGATTAGAAGAGATGTGTGCAGATTCTTGGAGATGGCAATCAAATAACAAAAATGGCTATCTAGAAGTTTGATATACAGATAAAAAAATGACCTTTTTGCAGGAGCAAAAGGTCATTTTTTTATTTATTTTCCATTAAGTTTATTAGCAAATTTAGTAAAGAAAGTTCGTTGTTTCATAGGAGCATTTGACTGACAAAATGTGTAGTAATCAATATTTTTAATGTAAGCAAAGAGTCGATAAATAGCATATGAGAATGTAATAGAAGACCCAATTGCAAAACTAATACCGTAGCCATTGAATCCAAATGGAAGTAGAAGAATACTTAATAACAGGTTTGCAAAAAAGAATAAAGCTGATGTTCGGAAGGCACCTTTACGATCCTCAAAGTATAAGAGTAGTAACGTAATAACGAGGACCATTCCATTTGCATAAGCACCTATTATAGGTTAGTTGCAGAATAGAGTATTCAAGGGTCATTTTTCCTGATTGTGAACTAAATATCCATATTATAAAAATAATAAGTAAAGAAAAAATACCTTGATTACGAAGTATGCGTTCTATTTCTTGTTTAAGAACAAAATTCATCGAATCTTTTAATTGTAAAATTGTATTTAATGTCCCTCCATTGTTCACCGAACCGAAGAACCTTTTATATCTTTCATAAAATCTTGTTTCAATGGATACTACGAAGAAAATATAGGTCGGAATAATGCTTAAATATGCCCAGAAAACAGAAGTATCATAAACTTTATGATAAATAAATGTATTTTCAATGTTTCCTCGTCCTTCTCCGAACCAAATAACAAAGTTACATACCCAAATGCCAATGTTGTAAAATAGGCTTGACCAAAATAGTTCTGGATATTTATCTAAATAAGAAAGAAAGGCAAATTGTTCAGTAGCATCACTGTTTGGAAACATTCGTACAATGACTATACTTAACCATACTAATGTAATAAATGTCCCGATTGTAAATGAAATTAAGAGTAATAAAGCGAATCCATGCTCTAGTCCAAGTGTTGGATGCCAGTAAGCTATAAGCGCAATTCCAGATAGGGAAAAAATTGACCCAATTAAGAATGCAAGAGCAATTGACTGATAATTTTTAGCTGCTGTTAAATAAATGGACTGAATCCAAATAATATTTAAAGCTAAAAATAAAAGTAGCATCACGATTTTATAATAAAAGGCTAGTGGAGTGAAAAATGCAAAAACAAGCCATAAGGCGATAGCTAAAAAGAGCGTAATTTTCGTCATTCCTAAAAATGAAGAAAATACTTTGTCAGCCTTTTGTTCATATAAAAGGTCGGCCACATATCTTGTGACGATGAGCTGCAGAGCCCCATATATAATTTGGGAAAAAATAAAGCAATATGAAATTGAAATTGTGAAAAGACGCTGTTCTTCAATTGAAATAGAATGGAACAAACTTAAAATATATCCAATAGTTGTTACTGCTAAAATAACGACTAACCAAGGACCAGCTGTAACAAATAATGAAAACCCATATGCATTTACGAAAGAACAAATTCAACAATTAAAAAAATCAGGAACTTTGGTCCTTGGGTATGTAAGTGTTTTAGAATTAGAAGCATGGCATAAACCACAAGTAGTAGAATCTGATTATTATTATAGAGACGGCAAGAAAATGAAAATAGAGCAGTGGGATACATATATTATGAATTTAGCTGACGAACATTATCGAGGGATTGTTGTTAATAAAGTAAAACAGCAAATTATTGGAAAAGGTATAGATGGGGTGTTTTTAGATACAGCTGGTGATATTGATGATTATTTTTATAATCAGCCAGCTACACAAGAGAAATTTAGAGAGGCATATGCCAATTTATTAAAAGAAATTAAAAGCATTGATTCTAACCTATTTCTTATACAGAATTGGGGATTTGAAACAATTAAAAATACATCTTTGAACCTTATACATGGTGTATTGTGGGAAGACTTCAATAAACAAGTTATTACAAATGATAAATGGAGTCAAAATTGGATGCGCTATTTTAAACAGCAAAGCAACAAAATTGTAACTTTTACGGTAACTCCAGATAACGTATCTAAAGAATATAGTTTTACAAATGGATTTATTGCTACAATAAATCCGAATGATATTTATGATAAATAGCAGTTGTTCCGAACTAAGAAATATTAAGGGAAATTATGATGTTTTAGGTCAGTAATACAATTCTCTCATAAAGATGAAGCCCCTATTACGTAATAAGGGGCTTAATGAATTCGAACGAACTGTTTAATGAAGCATTCTATTAACTTTCATAGAAATAAAAGAGAATAATTTGAAAATCATCACAGGTCTTGTCTTGTTATTAGAGTGCGTTTATAATCAAGTAATCCTATTAACTTTTTGATAGGATTATTTCTTATTGAAAGCGCTTTTAATTTGTGGTATTAGGAGAATACTGTTACTTTCAAATACTGAAAAGCTGACTGGGATTAAATAAGAAATAATATTGCTGTATAGCAGTTATTAAAGGGAGTTTTATTTTACTTTTTAAGGTAGGAAGTCTGACTTATTGTATGAAAAACTATGTATGTAGTTTTGAGTAAGAAGAAAGATAATAAATAATATGATTTTTTATATGGTGGGGAGGTTACAGTGTGAAAATATAAGATTTTCACACGAGTATATATGGGTTATGTAGGATTATTACTTTCAGGTGCAGCCTTATTTTTAAATAGCCTTGTCATACTAGGCAAAGCAGAGATGAAGAGTGCAGGTGTTTTTAATTTATTTGTGGGGGCATTACAAATTATCATTCCGTTTTATTTAATTATGATCTCTGATCAAAGTAATTGGACGGTATATTCATATGCAGCTACTTTTTTATTTGGTTTAACGTATTTGTACGTAGGGGTTACCTTTATTACAGGGATCAGTAGTACTGGATTAGGATGGTTTTGCCTATGGGTAGTTATTATCGCTTTATTTTATATGGTCGTATCATTTGTTCAATTTCAAGATGTTCTTAATGCGCTAACATGGTTTATGTGGGCTTTACTTTGGTATTTATTCTTTGTACTAAATGTACAAAAGAAAAATATTAATCAATATCTTGGTAGAATAGCGTTTGTACAATCATGGGTAACACTTACACTCCCTTCTCTTTTTTATTTTATGGGAATATGGGGAGAGTCAGTAGTATATGAAATATCTGTCTATGTATCGGTAGTTTCAATTTTATATTTTTGCTATTGTATTTTTAAATACCGAGTGCGTTAATTTATAGCATGTAGGAAAGCATGGAATCTTTATAATGATTCCATGCTTTTTATATAGTAGCATTTATAATAGAGGTAGTATTTTACAATTTCTAAAGTGGGGATGATGAAGATGAAAAAAGTGCTGGTTCTAGGGGGAACAAGGTTTTTTGGTAAGCGATTAGTAGAAGCGCTTTTGCAAGCTGGACATAATGTAACGATTGCTACGCGGGGAATTACCGAAGATTCCTTTGGGGATACGGTAAAAAGAATTGTAGTAGATAGAGAAGACGAAAAGTTATTGGAAGAGCGTTTAGAAGGTAAAAGCTATGATGTTGTATACGATAATTTATGCTATAGCTCGAATGCTGCGGAAATTATATGTAAAGTATTACGTGATAGGGTGAAAAAATATGTTATGACATCCTCAATGGCGGTCTATGAGCCTACATTAAACTTGCAAGAAGAAGACTTTAATCCGTATGAATATTCGATTACGTATGGAGATAGAGGGGATTTCACTTATAGTGAGGGGAAGAGATTAGCGGAAGCAGTGTTATTTCAACGGGCAACATTCCCTGTCGTTGCGGTACGCTTTCCCGTCGTTATTGGAGAAAATGATTATACGAAGAGATTACAGTTTTACGTTGAAAATGTTGTGAAACAAGAGTCTATTGTTGTGGATCATTTAGATGGAAAGTTGTCGTTCATACATGAAAAAGAAGCTGGAGAGTTTTTAGCATGGTGCGGAATGGAAAACATAGAAGGTCCAATTAACGCTTGCAGTAACGGAGTGATCTCTATGGGAGAAGTTATTCGTTTCATAGAAGAACATAGTGGGACAAAAGCTCTTATTCAAGAAGCAGGAGACAATATAGCACCTTATAATGAGGTGACTAATTGTACGTTACATAATAGAAAGGCTCGCGAATTAGGATTTCCGTTCCGAGAATTAAAATTAGAAATAAAAAATGTTTTACAGCATTACATAGATATACTGAAGTAATCATAAATCCCCCGGTGGCAATCCGGGGGATTCTGGAGGATTTCGACAATACTAGTTTAACATTACCAAATTTACCTTATACGTATGACTAATTTTTTTGTGATTGAATTGCTTGCAAATACTTTTCATTTACTCGGTCCCAATTAACTGTATTCCACCAATTGGTGATAAATTCTGGGCGCCGATTTTGATATTTTAAATAATAGGCATGTTCCCATACATCGATGACGAGTAATGGGATCTTTCCTTCTTGCAAAGGTGTGTCTTGATTTGGCGTACTCATAACAGCGAGTTCTTCACCATCAAGAACAAGCCATCCATATCCACTCCCAAAACGACTAATGGCTGCTTTAGAAAGTTGATCTTTTAGGTTGTCAAAGGTGTTGAAATAATAATCAATTACTTTTGCAACGTCTCCATTAGGATCGCCGCCACCTCGTGGGCTCATCACTTCCCAAAAAAGACTATGACAATAATGTCCACCACCGTTATTTCTTACGGCTGTAGCAATCTCTTTTGGCAAGGTGTTTAAATTACATAGTAACTCTTCTAACGATTTATTATGTAATTCGGTATAGCCCCCCAAAGCAGCATTTAAATTGTTTACATATGTCGCATGATGCTTGCCGTGATGAATGGCTAATGTGTCACCATCAATATATGGCTCTAGTTCATCATAATCATATGAAAGATTAGGCAATTGAAATGAAGACATGATATTACCTCCTTTCCACTCAAAAAGTTGGTCTTGGTAAAAATATTTTACCTAAGTCAAAAATACACTTGTTTATTCCGAAAGTCAACAACAATTCTAATAATTTTCTGAAAAATATTACAATAAAAGTAACACTTCCACTTTCATTTGTGACTCTTATCCTTTTTGCTTATACTGTAAAGTAGTAGTGTCTTGTTGAGATAGAAGGAGATTGTTTATGAGTAGAACGAAACAATTAATAGAGGAAGCAAGTAATTTTATTAGGATTTGCTATAAAGAGCTTAATAAAGAGCAATTAATAGAAGAGCGTATGAAAGAAATTTTAATAGAGATAGAAAAGACCGGAACGTATGAGCATACATTTGAAGAACTTGTTCATGGATCACGAATGGCATGGCGCAATAGTAATAGATGTATCGGAAGACTATTTTGGAATAAGATGCACATATTAGATGCGCGTGAAGTAAATGATGAGGAAGGTGTATATAATGCATTAATTCATCATATTAAATATGCGACGAATGATGGAAAAGTTAAACCGACAATTACAATTTTTAAGCAATATCAAGGTGAAGAAAATAATATTCGGATTTATAATCATCAATTAATTCGATATGCAGGATATAAGACGGAAATGGGGGTAATTGGTGATTCTCACTCCGCTGCATTTACTGATTTATGTCAGGAGCTTGGTTGGCAAGGCGAAGGTACACATTTTGATGTATTACCGCTTGTATTTTCTGTTGATGGAAAAGGTCCTGTATATAGAGAAATTCCTAAAAAAGAAGTGAAAGAGGTACCAATTGAACATCCAGAATACCCAATTTCAACGCTCGAAGTAAAATGGTATGGAGTACCGATGATTTCAGATATGCGTTTAGAGATTGGTGGTATTTCTTATACAGCAGCTCCATTTAATGGGTGGTATATGGGAACTGAGATTGGTGCTCGTAACTTAGCGGACCATGATCGTTATAATTTACTTCCGGCAGTTGCGGAGATGATGAATTTAGATACTTCGAGAAATAGTACGTTATGGAAAGATAAGGCACTGATTGAGTTGAATATTGCGGTGTTACATTCCTTTAAAAAACAAGGAGTTAGTATTGTAGATCACCATACTGCTGCACAACAATTTCAACAGTTTGAAAAGCAGGAAGCTGCTTGTGGCCGAGTTGTTACGGGAAATTGGGTATGGTTAATCCCTCCGTTATCACCTGCTACAACTCATATTTATCATAAACCTTATCCAAATGATGTTCTTACACCGAATTTCTTTCATAAATAAAGAAAAAGCATTGAACTAGAGTTGTTCAATGCTTCTTTGTCGTCCAATATCACATGGGACTTCAAAATATACCCATTATTCTTGACGATTCCATTGTTATTTTCCGATAATAACACTAACTAAACAAAAAGGAATGAATCACAGATGCTAAATTTAGTACTTATGATGATTGAACGCGTCGGACTTATTGTTATTTTAGGATTTTTACTTTCTCATATTAAAACGTTCCGACGCCTTCTTCATAAACAGGACGGATATGTAGATAAGCTTAAGCTTATTTGTATTTTTTCGGTGTTTACAATTGTAAGCAATTACACAGGGATTGAAATAGCAGGTAATACTATTATGAATGAAAATTGGCTACAAGGTGTTTCTTCATCTAGCACGATTGCGAATACACGAATCATGGGGGTTGGAATTAGTGGCTTGTTAGGTGGGCCTATCGTTGGAATTGGAGTAGGGTCTATTGCTGGTATTCATCGTTATATGCTTGGCGGAACGACAGCGGCAAGTTGTGCAATTTCATCAATTTTAGCAGGAATGATAACAGGTTATATTGGATACATTTTCAAAAAATATAATCGTACAATTACCCCTAAATTTTCAGCGGCTTTAAGTGTTTTTATCGTTTCTTTAGAAATGATTATGATTTTATTAATTGTAGAGGATGGAATCAGTATTGTGAAAACAATTGCGATCCCAATGATCCTTGTAAATAGTTTCGGAAGCTTTATTTTACTTTCTATGATACAGGCTATTTTGCGTCAAGAAGAGAATGCAAAAGCTCTGCAAACACATAAAGTATTACGAATTGCTGATAAAACGTTACCATATTTCCGCCAAGGGTTAACAGAAGAATCTTGCAAGCATGTGGCACAAATTATTCACCGCTTTACGGGAACAGATGCGGTATCCTTAACAGATACAGAGAAAATCTTAGCTCATGTTGGATTAGCATCAGATCATCATATTCCTTCACATAGTTTAATCACAGGTTTATCAAAAGAAGTATTAAAAACAGGGAAAATAATGAAAGCGAAATCACGTGAGATTATTAATTGCCAACATGAAGGGTGTCCATTGCAAGCGGCAGTTGTCATTCCATTAACTTCACATGGAAATACGATAGGGACATTAAAACTTTATTTTAAAACCCCTAATCAATTAAGTCGTGTTGAAGAAGAACTAGCGGAAGGGCTGGCGAAAATATTTTCCACACAGCTTGAGTTAGGTGAAGCTGAGTTGCAAAGTAAGTTATTACAAGATGCTGAAATAAAGGCGCTGCAAGCACAAATCAATCCGCATTTTTTATTTAATGCGATTAATACAGTATCAGCTTTATGCCGAACAGATGTAGAGAAAGCGAGAAAATTATTGCTACAGCTTAGCGTCTATTTTCGTTGTAATTTGCAAGGGGCACGTCAATTACTTATTCCATTAGAACAAGAGTTAAATCATGTACATGCATATTTATCGTTAGAGCAAGCGAGATTTCCGAATAAGTATGAAGTAAAGATGTACATTGAAGAAGAATTAAAGACAACGTTAGTTCCACCATTTGTGCTTCAGTTATTAGTTGAAAATGCATTGCGCCATGCTTTTCCAAAAAAGCAATCAGTATGCCAAGTTGAGGTACACGTGTTTGAAAAAGAGGGGATGGTTCACTTTGAAGTGAAAGATAATGGGCAAGGAATTGAGAACGAACGTCTAGAGCAATTAGGAAAAATGGTAGTTCCATCAAAGAAAGGAACTGGAACGGCTTTATATAATATTAATGAGCGGCTTATCGGGTTATTTGGAAAAGAGACAATGCTTCAAATTGAAAGTGAATTGGAGCGAGGAACAAAGATCCTCTTTATAATTCCGAAAAAAGTAGGGGAGGAAAAAGCGAGTGTTAAAGGTATTAGTAGTTGATGATGAAATGTTAGCACGGGATGAATTGAAATATTTATTAGAGCGAACGAAAGAAGTGGAGATAGTTGGCGAGGCTGATTGTGTAGAGGATGCTTTAGAAGAATTAATGAAAAACAAGCCAGACATAGTTTTTCTAGATATTCAACTATCTGATGATAACGGATTTGAGATCGCAAATATATTAAAGAAGATGAAAAATCCGCCTTCAATCGTGTTTGCAACTGCATATGATCAATATGCACTGCAAGCCTTTGAAGTAGATGCGTTAGATTACATTTTAAAGCCATTTGATGAAGAGCGTATCGTACAGACATTAAAGAAATATAAGAAACAAAAGCAAACAAAAATAGAAACAAAGCAAGATGCAAAGAGTATAGATGTAACGACCGAGATGCATAAATTAGCACTACCAATTGAGGAATCAATTGTACTTGTTAATATTGAAGATATTATTTATGTAGGACTTGTAGATGGGAAAGTAACTGTAAAAACAATGAAAGAAACATATGTAACACATGATACACTTGTGATTTTGGAAAAGAAATTATCGCAAACAATTTTTATGCGTGTTCATCGTAGTTTCATTGCTAATATTAATCATATTTCTGAGATACAGCCGTGGTTTAATTCGACTTATAACTTAATTATGAAAGAGGGGTCTAAAGTCCCAGTTAGCCGTACATATGCAAAAGAACTTAAAAAGCTGCTTCGTATTTAAGGAGCAGCTTTTGTATTTCACTCTATGATTTTTGTAACTGGTTGTATATATTTGACATTCTGTTATGTAAGCGCTTACTTAACCCTTTATATCCTATACAATAAAGGTACCAAATCGAAAGAGGTGGCCAAAATGAGCACAAAAAAAGTATATGGTTTTCTATCACAAATATTCGTTTTTTCAGCTATTATGTTAGTTTCTAATATTATCTCAACACATTTACCAATTCCAATGCCTTCATCAGTAATCGGGTTAGTCATTTTATTTAGTCTATTATGTTTAAAGGTTATTAAATTGGAGCAAGTTGAATCACTCGGAACAGCTTTAACAGGTATTATCGGATTTCTTTTCGTCCCATCAGGTATATCAGTTATTAACTCTCTTGGTGTAATGAGCCAATATTTTGTACAAATCATAACTGTAATCGTTGTCGCAACAATTATTTTACTTGCCGTAACAGGTTTATTTGCACAATTGATTTTAGGTAAAGATGACAAAGAAACAAAAGATACAAAAGAATTGAAAGTAGTAAATAAAGGACGCAAGCAAGGGAAAGTTGCGTAACTATTTTAGACCATTACATGGTTAGGAGGTAATGAACATGACAAGCACAATGACTCCATATTTCGGAATCGTCGTTTCATTAATTGCATACGGAATCGGAACACTTTTATTCAAGCACTCAAAAGGATTCTTCTTATTTACACCACTATTTGTAGCAATGGTATTAGGGATCGTCTTTTTAAAAGTAGGTAACTTTACTTTTGAGGAATACAATACTGGTGGGAAAATGATTAGTTTCTTCTTAGAGCCAGCAACAATTGCCTTTGCAATTCCGTTATATAAACAAGTTGATAAATTAAAAAAATATTGGTGGCAAATTTTATCGGCTATCGTGGTTGGATCTATTTGTTCAGTGGTTGTCGTGTTCATTGTCGCAAAAGCAATTGGCTTAGATACATCTGTAATGAATTCAATGTTACCACAGGCAGCAACAACAGCAATTGCATTACCAATATCTGAAAGTATTGGTGGTATTCCAGCAATTACATCGTTTGCAGTTATCTTTAACGCAGTTATCGTATACGCATTGGGAGCTTTATTCTTAAAAACATTTAGAGTGAAACACCCGATTGCTAAAGGGTTAGCACTTGGAACAGCAGGACATGCGTTAGGGGTTGCAGTAGGGATTGAAATGGGTGAAGTAGAAGCGGCTATGGCGAGTATCGCTGTGACAGTAGTTGGTGTTGTAACAGTGGTTGTCATTCCGATGTTCATGCCATTCATTGGGTAATAAAACTTACTTAAAAAATTATAAAAGCAAGCTATTTGTAGGACGGATTTCTACTGATAGCTTGCTTTTTATGTTACAGTAGTGGTAAGACCTATTTGTATTAGAATAAAAGTTTCCTTAAATCTTCATTAATACTATGCATAATGCATTTTGAAATAGGTCATTGTATTGTAAAATAAGAAGTAACATAATATAGGACATATTAATGAGCAATTATAGAAGAGATAAATTGCTTGTAATACTAATATTAAGGATTAATTATAAGTAGGATATAGAGAGAATATACTTATAAAAGTTTTACTTTATAGGACAGGAGAGAGTACTCGTCGATTATGCAAATAAAAAACCTGTTTCAAAGCAAAGGATTTCAGAGGTTACTCGTATTAGTGCTACTTGCTCTCATATTGTATGGGCTGCAAAGTATGTTAAATTTAATTTTAATTACGTTTATGTTGACGTATTTAATGGATCGATTTCAAAAGTTCATTTCTCGTAAATTAGATCATTTCATGCCAATTAACCGGAAAATTATTATAGCGTTTTTATATGTAACGTTAGTTGCCGGAATTGCCATTACTCTCTTTAAATATTTACCGGTATTAACAATACAAATTTCACAACTAATTTATCAATTTAATGTATTTTTAAGAAATCCGCCAGATAGTGAATTAATTAAATATGCAGTTAATGCTGTTAATCATATGGAACTTTCTAAATATGTAGGGCAAGGCGTAGACATTTTGTATAAATCTATTACGAATGTTGGGAAATTTGGCCTTCAAGTTTTACTTTCTTTAATTTTAAGTTTATTTTTCTTACTTGAAAAGGCTCGTATTTTTGCCTTTACTGCGAAATTTAAAGAAAGCCGACTTGCAATTTTCTATACTGAGATTGAGTATTTCGGAAAGAAGTTTGCACGTTCATTCGGAAAAGTAATTGAAGCACAATTTTTAATTGCAATTGTTAACTGTATTTTATCTGTTATTGCATTATGGATATTAGGATTTCCACAATTGCTAGGTTTAGCGTTAATGATTTTCTTACTTGGTTTAATTCCAGTAGCAGGTGTTATCATTTCGTTATTCCCACTCTGTATGATTGCTTACAATATCGGCGGTATTATGTATGTCGTTTATATTATAGTTATTGTAACGGTAATTCATGCGCTTGAGAGCTATGTATTAAATCCGAAGTTTATGTCACAAAAAACAAACTTACCAATCTTCTACACATTTATGGTATTAATTTTCTCTGAACATTTCTTAGGTGTATGGGGATTAATTATCGGTATTCCAATCTTCATATTCTTATTAGATGTTTTAGATGTGACAAGTGATGAAAATGAGAAGGATTTTTCTGGAAAATAAAGTAAAAAAAGCATCGATATTCGATGCTTTTTCTTTTACCCCGCTATTTGCGGATAGTAAGACTCCCACCTCAAAATTTGGCGAATGCGAGGAAGTTAGGTGGGAGTCGGGCTACCGATTGGTGTGGGCTAATAATCAGTGGGGGATGGACAAAACCCCCACTGATTAAAGTTTCACCTTATAAATTATGGTACTTTATGACATACTGTAAGAAGAATATACAATTGGGGTGAAATAATGGCTATAAATGAAAAGAGAGAGTTAGCTACATTTGCTGGTGGGTGTTTCTGGTGCATGGTTTCACCGTTTGAAGAGATGGAAGGAATTATACAGGTTGTTTCAGGCTATACAGGCGGTCATAAAGAGGATCCGACGTATAAAGAAGTGTGTTCGGAAACTACTGGACATTATGAAGCAGTACAAATTACATTTGATGCAAATAAAATGCCGTATGAAGAGTTGTTAAATATATATTGGAGACAAATTGACCCGACTGATATTGGAGGGCAATTCCACGACCGTGGGCAGTCTTATGAAACGGTGATTTTTTACCATAATGAAGAACAACATAGACGAGCAGAGGCTTCAAAAGAAGAGCTTGCGAAGAGTGGACGTTTTTCAAAGCCAATTGCTACAAAAATATTGCCAGCTGCTACATTTTATCCAGCTGAGGAATATCATCAAGGATATCATAGGAAAAATACATTCCGCTATGAACTATACCGCAAGGGCTCAGGGCGCGATGCTTTTATTAAAAAGCACTGGCCGAAGGACAATGCTCATTTAAAAGAAAGATTAAACGAGATGCAATTTTATGTGACCCAGGAAAATGGGACAGAACCACCATTTCAGAATGGGTATTGGAATTATAAGGAAGAGGGTTTATATGTAGATATTGTTTCTGGTGAACCATTGTTCACTTCTATAGATAAATTCGATAGCGGATGCGGATGGCCGAGTTTTACGAAACCGGTTATGTCAGCTAGTGTAAAAGAAAAAATGGATGTTAGTCATAATATGACGCGTACGGAAGTGAGAAGTAAAGAAGGAGATTCACATCTAGGGCATGTATTCCCAGATGGCCCAGGGCCAAATGGCCTTCGTTATTGTATTAATTCAGCGGCTCTTCGATTTATCCCAAAAGAGAAGTTAGAAGAAGAGGGATATGGTGATTTCTTAATTCTGTTTGGCAATAAAAAATAACCTCGCAGTTAGCGAGGTTATTTTTTATTTTGCTTTTTTCTTTTTAAATTTACTTAGTGCTTCATAAACGATTGGTACGATAAGAAGTGTTAATAACGTTGAACTTGTTAATCCACCAATTACGGTTACTCCAAGTCCTTTAGAAATTAAGCCGCTACCTTCAAATCCTAATGCAAGCGGAATAAGAGCCCCGATTGTTGCAATTGCAGTCATTAAGATAGGACGTAGACGTGTTGCACCAGCTTCTAATAATGCCTCGCGTGTTGATAGACCTTCGTTTTCTTTATGAATAACGCGGTCAATAAGTACGATTGCATTCGTTACAACGATACCAATTAACATAAGAGCCCCAATCATTGCGGATACACTTAATGTTTCGCCAGAGATTAATAGGGCAACAAGTGCACCAATGATTGTGAATGGTAGCGAGAATAAGATTGCAAATGGTGCAAGAGCACCGCCAAATGTAACGACAAGGACGAAGTATACAATGGCAATTGCAGCTAACATCGCTAAGCCAAGTTGCTTAAATGATTCTTGAATATCTTTTGTAACACCGCCCATAGAAACGTCTACACCAGAAGGAAGATCCATTCTATCCACTTCTTTTTGAACTGCAGCCGATGCTTTTGAAACGTCATCAGATGTTAATTTTGCACTTACTGCTGCATAAACGCGGCCATCTCGATGTGTTACGGTGTTAGAAGTTTCACCTTCTTTTACAGTCATAACATCTTTAACAGCAACTTCATTACCGAGTGGTGTTGTAATTTTACGATTCGTTAAATCATCAATCGTTTCATAGTTCTGTTTTTCAGTCTCTACATATACATTTATATCTTTATTATCTTTTTTAATCGTTGTAAGAACAGGGCGGTCGTGTTGATTAGAAAGTCCCATTCCAATTTGGGCAGCAGTTAGCCCCATTTTACTTAGTTTTTCTTGATCTGCGACTAAAGTGTATTCTGCATATGTTTTCGCAATACTAGAGTCTACGTCTTTTAAGTCTTTATTTTTCTTCATGATATTTTGAATATCTTTAACGACAGGCTTAATTTCTTCAGAGCTATCTCCATAAACGTATAGTTTAATTTCGTTACTACCGCCACTTGCTCCGAAATCTTGGTTTTTCCATTCGCCTTTTCCAGACATCTTTTGTAAATCTTTAACGACTTGTTCTTTCTCTTTTTCGAAGTTCTTCGTATCGTTATCATATTGAACGAAGAACATAGCTTGATTTGTTTTACCAGGGCTCATTGGGTTTTCGCCACCTAATGAGAATTGAATTGTTTTGACGTCTTTTTTATCTTGGAAGTGCTTTTCAGCTTTCGTTGCAATTTTTTCAACGTCTTCTAACGTTTGACCTGGCTCAGGGTTGTATGTTGCAATAATCATTTTTTCTTCTTCAGATGGTAAGAAGCTGACACCGATAATTGGTACCAATGCAAGGCTACCTACTAATAGAAGGACGGCGATACTTGATGTAATAATTTTATGGTTTAACGCCCATCGAAGTATGCGTTTATATCCGTTTGCTAATTTGCTTGGTTTTTCTTCATGATGCACTTCTTTTTCTCTCATACTCTCTTTCTTGAATAAGGAGTGAGCTAGCATTGGTACAATTGTAATTGCCACTAGTAATGACGCTAATAAAGCAAAGACAATAGTTAAAGCGAATGGTAAGAACATTTCACCAATCATACCTTTTACAAGTCCAAGAGGTAAGAATACAGCAATTGTTACAATTGTAGAAGACATAATCGGGATAAACATTTCTTTCGTAGCTTCACGAATTAAATCTTTCCCACGTAATTTCTCTTCTGATAACGACATACGTCGGTAAATATTTTCAATAACAACAATTGAATCATCGACAACGCGTCCGATAGCGACCGTCATTGCTCCAAGTGTCATAATGTTAAGTGTAATATCCATTTGTTTTATTACTAAGACTGCAATTAATAAAGAAAGTGGTATAGAAACGACAGAGATTAGTGTTGTTCGAATGTTTCTTAGGAACAGCATAATAATAATAATCGCAAAGATAGCACCGAAAATAGCTTTGCTAAGCATTGTTTCAACTGATTTCTCAATCGGTGCACCTTGGTCGAATGTTGAAATGATCTCTAAATCCTTATATTTTTTCTCAAGGTCTTTTACTTTATCTTTAACTGCATTTACAACATCAACTGTATTCGCATCAGCAGCCTTCACAATTTGAATTCCGATTGCTTCTTTTCCATTTGTTCGAGAAATAGATTCTGCTTTTCCGACTTCTTTAATATCAGCAATTTCTTCTAATGTGACCGTTGGTATGCCGTTCATAGCGGCTGGATTCATTTGCGGCGTTTGTGCACCAGCTCCAGCATTTTGACTACCTTGGCCGCTCGGTGATGAAGGGATAGCTGGAATTTTTAGTTCTTTTAATGCTTTAATTGTTGTGATATTTCCATCTACAACAACTGATTTTTCCGTGTCTTTAAATGTATATAAGCCAAGTGGTAAAGATACGTCCGATCCTTTAATCACATTTTTTACAGTATCTTCACTTAAACCTAATTCTTTCATCTTATCTTGTTTGAAGACAAGCTGTACTTCGTCTACTTGTTGACCTGTGATTTGAACAGATGCGACACCATCAAGTCCTTTTAAACCTGGAACAACATTTTTTTCAACATTTTCAGTTAAGGTAGCTAAAGATTCATTTTTACTTGCTACGCTTAATGAAATAACTGGAAAGGCATTAAAGTTTACTCGAGAGACTCTCGGATCTTTCACACCTTCCGGCAGTTTCATATTTGTGAGTGCCTCTTTAACTTCTGTTTCGGCTTTTTCCATATTTTTATCAAAATCATATTCTATTTGAATAGAAGATGCATTTTGATAAGATGATGAGCTAACAACGTTTACGCCGCTTAAATTTTGCAGTTGCTCTTCCATCGGTTTTGACACTTTATCAGCTACTTCAGCTGGTGTAGCACCAGGATAAACCGTAGTTACTGTTACAATCGGTGTTGTAATATCAGGAATTGTCTCCAGCTTCATATTGAGTCCAGAATAAATACCTGCGATAGTAACAATAATGGTTAGTAGCCAAACTGCGAACTTATTTTTTAACGAGAAATTGATGATTTTGTTCATGTTTGCGCTCCCTTTTTATTGTATTGACCAATCGGTCAGTCTAATACACAATATAACTGACCGATTGGTCAGTAGTCAATGAAAAGAGATGGTATAATAAAGCTAAAATGTAAGGGGAGAGATTTTTTATTATTCCTTACTGAATTATTAGCTTTTATTAATTGAACTTCTAAATAGATAGTAGGCCTCAAAAATAACTTGTTTGTTCCGTTAAATTTTTGGGGAGGAGTTTTGCTGCTTGCTAATATAAGATTAAATTTACATAAGATGCGAAATAGGTTTAGGAGAGAAGATATGAAAGAAAAAGAGCGCTTAATTATAGAGATGGCTATGAAGTTATTTGCGACTAAGGGTGTAAGAGCAACGTCAGTACAAGAAATCGTCACCGCCTGTGGTATATCGAAAGGGGCTTTTTATTTGTATTTTAAATCGAAAGACGAGCTTTTATTAGCGACACTTCGATATTATTATGACAAAATCCAAAAGAAAATGCTGGATATTGAGAAAGAATCTTTAGTACCACGTGAAAAATTTGCAAAACAATTACATTGTCAGTTTACTGATGTGCAAAGACATAAAGAATTTATTATTATGCATGCAAGAGAAAATGCAATTCCGTTTAATAAAGAAGTGGAAGAGTTTATGATGCGGATGAAATTAGAGTCTCATGCATTTTATCGGAATAGCTTACTGTCTATTTATGGTGAAAAGGTCAGTCCATATTTATTAGATTTGGTAATTATGGTGGAAGGGATATGCCATGGTTATTTACAGTTAATTATTTTAAATGAACCAGAAATTGATTTCTCTTATGTTTCTTCATTTATTTTAAAAAGAGTAGACCATTTAGTAGAAGGGCTTCTAGACTCTTCGGAGGAACCTGTTTTAAATGAGGAAAAGATGGGGGAGTTTTTTTGTAGCTCAGAGCTTATTAAGGAACAGGTGAAAGAGCATTTTTTGAAAGAAATTATTATATTAAAGCGAACATTAGCAGATCAACTGGAAAATGATGAGGTTTTAGTCACTTTAGATGTTTTAGAATCAGAAATGAGAGTTCAAAATCCAAGGATTCCAGTTATTCGAGGGATGTTAGCGAATTTGGAAGCGTATAATGATTTGAAGGATTTTCGATTAAGGTTAGCTCGATATTATAATATAGAGTTGAAATAATGAAATGTTAGTTTAATCTTTTTGTCTTATTGGCCTGAAGCTACTGAAAGCTTCGTTATTATAAAAAAATCCGTTCCTAAATGCTTTCTAGGAACGGATTTTATTTTACAATTATAATGAAATAATTTAAGGCTTATTTATTTTGTTCTGCCCATTCTTCAACATTCCAAGTTTTTGTGATCCAGCCTTCATAAAATTCTGGTTCGTGACATACAAGAAGGATTGTCCCTTTATATGCTTTCAGAGCTTTTTGAAGTTCTTCCTTTGCTGTAACATCAAGATGGTTTGTTGGCTCATCGAATAATATCCAGTTACTTTCTTCACCCATTAGCTTACATAAACGAACTTTTGCTTGCTCGCCACCACTTAATTGACTTAGAGGGCGAGATATATGCTCATTTTTCAATCCACATTTCGCTAACATTGCACGGATTTGATGTTGGTCCATGCTAGGGAATGTGTTCCAAACGTCATCAATTGGTGTTATATTATCAGCTTTTACTTCTTGTTCGAAGTATGCAGGTTCTAAGAAGTCACCAAGACTCGTTTTACCGCTTAATGGTTTAATTTTTCCTAAAATCGTTTTTAATAATGTTGATTTACCAACACCATTACATCCAACGATAGCGATTTTTTCACCGCGTTCAATTGTCATTGTTAGTTTTGGTAGTAATGGGTGTGTATATCCGATTTCTACATCTTCACCTTCAAAGACGAAACGGCTACTTGCACGACATTCTTTAAATGAGAATTCTGGCTTAATTGCTGTTTCAGGACGATCAATAAGCTCCATGCGATCAAGCTGTTTTTGACGACTCTTTGCACGACCTGTAGTTGAATAACGAGCCTTGTTCTTCGCAATGAAATCTTCTTGCTTTTTAATAAACTCACGTTGCTTTTCATAAGCGTTTATATGTTGGTTTTTATTGATTTCTGCTAGTTCTAGGAATTTTTCGTATGTCGCTGTATAGCGCGTCATTTTCGTAAATTCTAGATGGAAAATAACATCAACACATTTATTCATAAATTCTGTATCATGGGAAATTAATAAGAATGCATGCGGGTATTCTTTTAAATAATTCGTTAACCAATGAATGTGTTCAACGTCTAAATAGTTGGTAGGCTCATCGAGTAATAACACTTCTGGTTGCTCAAGTAAAAGTTTTGCAAGCAATACTTTTGTACGTTGTCCACCACTTAGTGCTGAAACATCACGATCTAAACCAATCGCATCAATTCCAAGACCTCGTGCTGCTTCTTCGATTTTCATATCTAGTAAATAGAAACCGCCTGCTTCGAGTGCATCTTGTATTTCTGCCATCTGCTCAAGAAGGTCCTCTAATTCTTCTGGTGTAGCAGTTCCCATTTTTTCTGTAACTTCATTTAACGCCTGTTCCTTTTTAAATAAAGGTAAAAATGCATCAGCTAATACGTCACGAATTGTACGACCAGGTGTTAAAACTGTATGCTGATCTAAGTAACCGTAATGTGTGCCTGGTGTCCACTCTACACGACCTTGGTCGTGAATAAGCTGTCCAGTAATAATATTCATAAATGTTGATTTGCCAACACCATTTGCACCGACTAATCCAACGTGTTCACCTGCTAGTAATCGCATAGATACATCTTTAAATAATGTACGATCACCAAATGTATGTCCTAGTTTTTCGACTGTTAATAAGCTCATAGTATCCTCCGTCCAACTTGAAATAGTACCTTGAATCATGATACTAAATTATTGAGTATAATGCTATCCTTTCGAAATGTATCTTTTTGTAAGAAGAATATTGTATTTTTTTAGGAAAAAGTTATAATATAAATTAAACAGTGGTCAATTAAAATGTGAGGTATGAAAAATGTCGCCAAGAAGGGCAGTTAAACAAGAATTAACGAGAGAAATGATTATGAATGTAGCAAGGGACCTATTTATAGCACAAGGGTATCAGCATACTTCAATGCGTAAAATCGCAACGGAACTAGGGTATAGTCACGGTGCCATCTATTATCATTTTAAAAATAAGGCAGAGCTTTTTTATGCAATGGTAGAACAAGATTTTCAGTTGCTAAATCAAAAGTTAGATGAGATTAATGATCAAAATTTGCCACAAGAGGAACAATTAAAAGCTGTTTTATTTGGTTTTATTGAATTTGGTTTGCAAAATCAAAGTCATTATGAAATCATGTTTTTAATTAGAGATGATGAGTTAAAAGAATGTTTAGCAGATGGCCCAAATGTTAGTTACGAAAAATTTGCTACTGTTGTATCTTCTTTGTGTAATGAGAAGGTAAATGTAATGACAATATGGTCTGTTTTTCTATCATTACATGGGTTTGTGGCACACTATTGTGGAAGTGATCAAACATTTGAAGAAGTAAGAGGATTAGCTAAAGTACACGTGGAGTTTATTTCAAAATCGCTTCTTATGTAAGTGATTTTCTTTTTAATATTAATTGAACAGTGGTTAATTAATTGGGAGGGATTTATAATGAAAAAAGCTTTAGTGCTAGGAGCATCTGGATCAATGGGGTATGCAATTGTAAAAGAATTATGTAACCGGGGAATTCACGTAGCGGCCTTTGCGAGGAATAAAGAGAAATTAGAGGTATTATTTTCTGGAGAAGAAAATGTGAAAGTTGTAGCGGGAGATGTATTTATACAGGAGGATATAATGGAAGCTGCGAAAGGCGTTGATATTATATTCCATGCTGTAAACATTCCATATTCGGAGTGGGAGAAACAGCAAGCAAAGTTATTAATAAATATATTAGAGGTAACGAGATACTATGGTATCAAGTTAGGGATAGTTGATAATATTTATGCGTATGGAGAGCAAGGACGAGAGCTTGTAAAAGAAGATGCTGAAAAGAGACCACATACAAAGAAAGGGAAAATTCGTTTGCAACTTGAAGAGATGGCAAAACAGGCGAATGTACAAATGTTTATTGCTCATTTCCCTGATTTTTATGGTCCAAATGCAGAAAGCACACTTGTCCATCATACATTAAAAGGAGTACTTGCAGATAAAGTGTCTAGTTTCGTTGGAGATAAAAAGATTGCACGTGAATATATTTTTACACCAGATGGTGCAAAAGCGATAGTTGAATTGGCATTACGTGATGAAGCGTACGGGCAAAATTGGAATATACCAGGATGTGGCGTGATTACAGGGGAAGAGATGATTCAATATATGAGAGAGTTAGTAGGGTATAAAAAATCGATAATAGCGGTAAATAAGGGGGCTATTAGGATACTAGGACTATTAGATAAACAAATGAAGGAATTTGTGGAGATGTTATATTTAGTAGAAAGACCAGTTATATTAAGTGGTGAAAAATATGAAGAGTATATAGGAGAAATTCCTAAAACGCCTTATTACGAGGGGATAAGAGAAACTATTGAGTATATGGGTAAAATGAAACGTTAATTAATTGGAATGCCTGCAAATAGTGGAGAATAATATTAAAAAAAGTTACTTCTGTAAATAGAAGTAACTTTTTTATTAAGCCTTTTGTTTTACTTTACTAACTTTTTTTTCTGCTACAATGAAATGTGGTCTACGCTTTGTTTCATAATAAATACGACCAATGTATTCACCGATAACTCCTAGGAAAATGAGTTGAATGCCACCGATAAATAATATGGCAGAAATTAATGTAAAGTATCCTGGTACATCGACGCCGCTAACAGTAATTTGAATAAATGTAGTGATTACATATAAAACAGCTAAAAGCGTTGTTAATAATCCAAGGTATATAGATAATCGCAATGGTTTATTGTTAAACGAAATTACACCATCTATCCCGTAATTTAATAACTTAGAGAAAGTCCATTTACTTTCTCCGTCAGAACGTAATACATTTTCGTATTCAATAATTTGTTCTTTGAAACCAATCCAAGAAAATAAACCTTTTGAAAAACGATTGTATTCAGTTAGAGATAGTAATGAATCGACTGCACTTCTACTTAAAAGTCTAAAATCACCGATGCCATCTACTAGTTCAATATCAACGAATTTATTCATGACTTTATAATATAGGCGAGAAACGAAAGAGCGCACTGGTGAATCACCTGTTCTAGTTCGCTTTGCAATTACTTGATCATAGCCGTTATTATAGCCGTCTAACATATCTTTTATTAGTTCGGGCGGATGTTGTAAATCAGCATCCATAATAACCACAGCGTCGCCTGTAGCGTACTTTAGACCGGCAAGCATAGCAGCTTCTTTTCCAAAATTCCTACTAAATGATATATAATGCACATTTGAGTCTGAATCGGCTAGGTCACGTAGAATCTCTAATGTATTATCTTTACTTCCATCATTGACGAAAACAAATTCATAATCAGTAGTTAGTTTATGAATTTCAAGAGAAGTCTCCGAATAGAAAGCTCTGAGTACCTTCTCCTCATTATAACAAGGTACTACTATTGAAAGGGTCATGTTAGGACCTCCTTAGATGTAATTTTAAACTGGGCATGAAGTAAAAGTTGAAGCAATTATCTTCAACTTTTACTTCACTTTATTTTACTAACTTTTTTTAAAACGATTTTTAAATTTTGTATATCGATCCCTATCTCCAAGAACTAGAAGCGAGATACAAATGATAAATGAAATGATAGAAATAACGAGACCCATTTTGAAATAAGGTGTGACGTATTTCATTTCAACTACATGCTGCCCTTTTGAAATAGGAACACCAATAAAGGAAGAATTAGCCTTCGTAAACTCAGTTTCTTTACCGTCAACCTTTATTGACCATCCTTTACTATACGGTACAGATAAATATAGTAATCCATCTTTAGTAGAATTAATATTACCTTTTAAGTAGTTACCTTTATAGTAAATATTTTGTAGGCTATTTTCTTTTAAAGTATTCACTTTTTTCGGGACAGTTTTATAGTTGGTACTGTTGACTTGTAAGTCTTTCAACTCGTATTGGCCAGGAGTAGGGATAGAAATGATTAGCTCAGTTGGCTTCGCATCTTTTCCTAAATTGTAAACAAATCTTTCTAACGGGTAAGCATAGGCTCCATCTTCATTACCTTTTATCATAGATTTGTCATTCACAGTAACCCCAAATGATTCCTTATTTATATTTCTAATTTTAATTTCAACAAGGAGATCACCTAACATATCGGTATTATCAACAGGTACTATTATACGCCCATTTTCATGAACAGTGAGTATATCTTTCTCTTTATCTATATTTTCCCACTTAATTTTATTTGGATTAATCTTAATTTGTTTTGAATCTAGCTGTTTTGTATTAAATTGTTTTAACGGAAGACTTCCAACATTATCTACAACTACAGCATCTAATAAAAGTTGGTCTTTCTCAGCGAAATTAAGTTTTGAAAATTCTTCATCACTTATTCCAGCTTCGTATACATAGCCTAATGGCAGTGCAAATTCGTTTTTATAAATGTTGTAAGGACCTACTTGTTGTAAATACTTATAACCATATGGAATATCAGTTTTATTAGCACCTTCACTTAATACATAATATTTTACCCCTAGCATGTTCTCAAGGAATAGTCGCTTATCTAACTGGAAGAACATAGATGGGCTATCATATCCTTGGAAAACATTGTACTTATTCTTCATAAAGTCATGAACATCACGATTGACTAAGCTTTGATAAGTACTTGTACCATGATAACCTTGCAGCATCGGTGTATTCTTATAATTATTGTTTGGGTTGATAATTCGGTAAAAATCTTTATCTTGATTTTGTATATAACGAATTGCGTCAATTTCATCCTTATTATCGAGACCTGGCCCATGTAATGATTCTTTTGTTGCGCCTGCTTGATTAAAGTGTTTACTAAGAGCAATATCTGAATAGACGTAATTAATACATATTACATTGACCAGTACATTTAATATAATGAAACACTGTAAAGCTACTTTTGACAAATAGCGCCATAGTAATATTGTAATAATAGATAAAGCAGTAGTGCCAATTAAAATTTTATCAATCGTTTCTAGCGGTTGTCCGTTTATATTTACTTTTCTATAGAATGCGTAAATAAATAGTGCTGTTGCTAGCAAAGGACCTATTAAAGAGCTAACCTTCTTTTTATTAAGTAGCATCCAGTCTAAAATGTAGGCGACAGTTTGCGCAACTACAAATGCAAATAAGTAAAACCATCTGTATTGCATAGCGGAAAAGCCATTAAATACGGAATACGTATATGGAAGCATATATAGAACTAACATAAACCCAGTAAAGAGTAACTTATTTGTGACAAGTTTATTGCGTATTAGAAGCGCACTTGTAATAAGGAAGAGGATGAAAACTGGGAATGCGAGCTGATAATCCTCTGTATTATTAATGAAAAAGATACTTTCCATTAAGTTTTTATAAAACGTATCTTCAAAAAATAATGGAATAGTAAATTTTGTAGCTAGTCGATCTGAACTAAATACCCCATTTACAGATGGTATAAAGCAAACAGCGGCTAAACCTAGTGATAAAGAATATAGGAAAGCAATTCTAATATAATAAGTTATAAATGTTTTAATTGTTTTATTCTGCTGTGTAGCGAAATATTGGAAAAAGGCATAAATATAGATGAAAATACTAGTAATGAAGGCGAAATAGAAATTTGATGCAAGCATAAGTGCTGTTGCAAACAGGAATAATCCCTTTTTTCGCTCTAAAATATATTTATCTAATCCCCATATTACTAAAGGTAAAAACACTATAGCATCTGCCATGAAATCCCATAATAAAGAATGGCGAATAAAAGTCACACATCCTCCATATATAATGGCAGAAATGAAAGAAGAAAAAATAGTTTTATTATGATAACGTAAAGAACCATACATGAATAACATCGCTAATGTACTTTTTAAAATACTCATATATAGCTTCATCTCAAAGATTTGGTCAAAATTTAGTTTAGGAAGTAGAAGCGTAAGCCAGAAAAATGGTGCTGTACTATAGTAATAACTAAATTCCCCGAATAAATCTCCACCTAAGCCATAATCCCAAGACCAAAATAAATTCCCATCTTTAAATGCATGTTGTAAAAGGAATGTAAAGAAGCTAAATTGTGATAATGCATCTCCCGTACTAGAAAATACATTGTCTGATTTTAAGAAAAAGTAATGAAAAGCAAATGCACATATTATTAATAATGGAATGATAATAAGTGTGCTTTTAGTAAAAAATGTTCTTTTATTTCCCTCTGAAGTCATTAAATGAATAAGCCTCCCCAATACAATTATTAAGATTTAATCCGTATTCTCCATATTTAGATATTGTTTTATAATGAAGAAAAACTATGGATGAATCGACGATTTTTAACGGTAGTAATAAAGTTTTCTGTTGTGTAATTTATGGTATAACGAGTTAATGTTTGTATAGAAGATTAACTGCGGATTGCTTTAATACTAGGTGTTGTACATCTAGGGCTGTTCGTTTCCAAGTATAATCATTCCAGAAAGGCAAGTCAATTTAAGATATAGATTGAAAACAGGGCTCATTCTAAGTGAAGAAGATAAAATAAAAACTTCAAATTTAATTTGAAGTTTTTATTTTTATTTATTTTCGAGCCAGCTTTTTATTTATAAATCCTAAAATCAATCCACGTATTTGTGGGTCAATGGCAAGACCGATAATACCGTACAATATACCAGTAAGTGTTAAAGCTATTAGTGGCGGTAAGTTAATTAACGCTGTACGGTATATTGCGTAACTGATTATAAACGCTAGTGCATTGAATATTATTCCTTTGAATAGTAATGAAAAACCTTTACGAACGAATAAAGTAAATCCGATTAATAATGTAATCTCGGTAATGATCGCAGCTGCCGCAGCTCCCATCATTCCAAATTGGCTGCCTAATGCAATGTAACTTATGATAGCGACAGCTAATCCAATTCCCATCGTTGTCGCACGCTTCCACTGTTGACCAATAGTTGTTAAATTATCAGCAAGTGGATAGTTGATAGATTGTAAAATAACCATAAAGGCTAGGATTGCAAGAGCATCACCAGCTGGTGCATATTCTTCGCCTAATAAAGTAACAATCCAAAAACTTGGATCGGCGATAAATGGAATCGAGATTCCCATCCCTAAGAAAGACATAAGTTTTAATTCGAACTGAGATAGCTTTCTATGTTCATCAATATTCTTTTCATTTCCAAAAGCAAATAACTTTGGGTAAAAGGCAGCTGCAATCACACCAGGTATTTGATAAAGTACAGCAGGTATTTTCGATGCAGCGCCAAAGAATCCAACTTGTTTATATGTCGAAACTTTTTCTAATATAATGGGTCCTAACTGTGGTAAAAGCATAATGATGATCCCATTAATTGTGAAAATAAGCAGTTGATCTAAAATACCTTTGTCCCAGCCTTTATGAACTGTTGTATGGCGGATTGTCATTATAAAGGCAATGACTCCTGTTACAAGGCTAGATATCCCGTACATGGCAGCGACCATCATAAGTGACCATTCAAATGACATTCCTAGTAGAAGCGCAGCTGCGGCTGTTACACCTTGTAGTACAGAAATAATCGCTGTAAATTGCATACGTTCTGTCACTTGGAAATAAGCCATTCCAACACCTTGTAAAGTTGCTCCAAACATGGTCGGTAGTACAACCCAATATACCATGGCACGTAAGTAAGCATCAGTATAGAAGAACTGAGCAAAAATAGCGAAGAGCACAGAAATTACGATAGCTAATACTAAACGAATGCGTAAATAACTGCTGATCAGTACACTAATGTTAGCATCACTTCTTGTTCCTTCACGCATAAATGTATGTGTCAAACCTGCATCTGTGAAATAACAAATAACAGCGGAAACTGCTAATGCAGTTGTAAACATCCCATACTCATCTGGTGAAACGTACCTTGCGAAGAGAATTGTTGCAATAGCAAGCACAAATCGAACAGTAATATTTCCTACAAATAGGTAGGAAGCGTTTTTAAGGATTTTATTTGTTTTCATGGAAAAAAGACCTTTCTATTCTTCAGGACACACTTTGTCCTATTTGTAAATTTGATTTTTTTACGGAAAGAATGTTTAGAAGCTTATTTTTATTTAAGAAAACAGAAATTTGATTCGTACAAACCAAAGCATCGCGTATAACTTCTTGCTTCGTTTTCCATTTTTTGAATAAATTTTGCGACAATATGTATTTATATCGCTTTTGATTAGTTGAACTTGTGATTTATCTAATTTAGAGTTGCCCTTAATGTATATACAAGCGTTATTAATAACCGTATATGGGAATAGGTAAGTTTCAAGAATTTCAATAAGTTCGGTAGAATCATTCACGATTAAGTCTTTTGACTTATTATGAACCCAATCTTTCATTCGATTAAATATTTCTAATTCTTTTTCTGTTTTTAAATCATAATCTTTATACTTTGAAGAAAGATTCCCTTCTGATAAAATTCGGTAATATGTCAAATATTCATCTACATAGCATACGTTTGTTACACTCATTAATTTAAATAGAAACTCTAAGTCTTCTCCCCAGCTACATCCTGGTGTGAAACGAATGTTATGATCCATCACGACAGATCTTTTGAAAATCCAAGTACTCGTTTGAGCAACAACCTGATGCGTTAAGAAAGGTTTGGTCATATCACCTTTAATAAAGTTTGTCGTGTGCTCAACTTTTTCTCCAGTTTCTTCGTAAAAGTTCATATAGCCACAATAACAAGCGTTCATATTGTTTTTATGCATGCTTTCAACTTGTTTTTCGATTTTTGTTGGGTGCCATAAGTCATCACTATCAAGGAAAGCGACGTATTCTCCGCTAGCATTTTCAATCCCTGTATTACGAGCTACTGAAACACCTTGGTTTTTTTGGTGAACGTATTTTACTTGACCCGGATGTTTTTCTGCAAGATTTTTTACGATAGAAGGTGATTGATCTTTACTTCCATCATCTACAATTACAATTTCAATGTTTTTATATGTTTGATCCAGTATTGACTGCATCGTTTCTTCAATATATTTTTCTGTGTTATACAGGGGTATGACAACAGAAACAAGTTGTTTTTGTTCCATCATAGAATTTTTATCTCCTCAAATTTTTTATGTCTTGCACCATATATACAAGCCTTTTGAAAGGAAGAAGATTACAAGAACATCTGTATCAGTTTAACGCATATAAACTTTGTAAATCAACTTTCTATTATTGTACTTTGTATAAAAAGTATTTATTATAGAATATATTGTCTTGTAAAAATATAGAAATATAATTTGAAAATTATGTATTTGAAGGGAGAAGATGAGATGTTAAGGCGATTTACTCGCAAATCTAATGTAATCCTTTTAGGGATTATTATGATAGTCGGTTTTGCGCTTCGTTTTGCAACTTTACAAACACATGGTGCAGATTTGACTATAGCTAGCGATGATATAGGTTATCAAAAAACGGCAACTATTTTATTGGAAACAGGAATGTTAACATATCATGAGCCGGATAAACCAACTATTCATATTATGCCAGGTTTTCCAGCGTTTTTAGCTACTGTATTTTACTTTTTTGGAAATGGTAATGAAGGCCTTTTTGTAGCTAAATTAATTATTATCCTATTAGGGGTACTTAGTATTTTACTAACTTATAAGATTGGTACTTATTTATTGAATCCCGCTGCAGGATTAATAGGTGCTTTCTTATTAGCTGTGTATCCTCCAGAGATTGTTATAGAAAATTTAACTTTAACAGAAGGACCATTTTTATTCTTTTCATTGGGATTATTATATTGGAGCTTAAAATTAGCTGATACTCATAAAACGAAACATTTTCTAATTGTATTAATTTTCTACTTTTTAGCATTGTACTTACGCGTACAAGTTGCTTTATATCCAATACCATTATTTATATATCTCTTAATGAAGCGCTATCCATTCCGCGTTATGATGAAGCAAGCGATTATAAGTATAGGAATAGGACTTATCGTACTTGGACCATGGTGGGCCCGCAATTACATTCAATTTGATAAATTTATTCCACTAACTGCTGGGGCAGGGAATCCGTTATTACTTGGAACGTATCAAGGGAAAGGCTACCCAGAAGGTAAGGATATGGCAACACTTGAAATAGAATTACACGCAAAGTACCCTAACCTGGAAGCACATGAATTTATGGAATTAGAAGAAAAAATAGCGAAAGATAAAATGAAAGAATGGTGGAAAACAGATAAGAATTCCATGATAGAGAGTTATTTAATCTTGAAGCCAGAAATTATGTGGAAAAAACCGTATTATTCTATAGAGCATAATATTGAAGTATTCAATGTTTCTGCAAAGGATATGAATGAAATACATAATTTTATTAAGACGATGTTCTTAATATGTACAATACTTTCATTTATCTTCCTTTTAAAAAGGTGGAGAGAGACTACATTTTTATGGTCAATCCTTTTACTGCAAACAGCTTTAACATGTTTTTATGCCGCATATGAAAGATATGCATTACCATTAATCCCATTTTTATTTATTATAATTGGAGTAGGAACCGTGGCAACGGTTATGAAAATTAGTAAACTATTAATTAGAAACAAATAGTTTGAAATGAAAAGTACCTTGATTCTTAGAAGAATTAAGGTACTTTTTATATATTATAATATTTAAATACAAAAAAATTATTCGCTATCTGTTTCAGTTTGCGTTACTTTTAATTTTTGCTTTAATAATGCATAATCTTGCGTTAATGTTACAAGTTGATGGTGTAGCTTAGAAATTTTTCTTGTTAGGTCAAAAATTAAGATGAAACAGAATAATAATCCAAATAAGAATAAGATGGATGGTGGATATTCTACTTTTAATAGTTTTCCAATCCAATTTATAATTTTATCAGTAGAACTTAAAATAGCCATTGCAACACAAACGAAAATCCATAAAATAGCATATTTTGTTTCTAAAGCCCCGCGACGAATAGAATTAATAATTAAGAAGAATAATAACAAAATAAAGATGAATGAAAAGGTAATTATATGCATTCACTATCAACCTTTCACGATTTTTTGCATCAATATAGCAAGGCTTACTTTAACCATGTAATATGCAGATTTAAGAGGTGTGATGGAAGATTGTCCACCTTGTCGCTCTTGCATATTTACAGATATCTCATTAATGCGAAGTTTTTTCTTTTTTAAATGAATAAGGACTTCTGGCTCTGGGTAATCTTTTGGATAATTGTGTGCAAAAATCTGAATTACTTCTCGATTGATAGCACGATATCCAGAAGTTGGATCCATAAATGTTTGTTTCGTTAACACTTTCAATAGGGCAGTAAAATAAAAAATACCGATTCTTCTTGAAATACTACCTTTATAAGCTGTTTTTTCTGTAAAGCGTGAACCTAGCACCATATCGCATTGGCCTTCAGCAATAGGCTGTATAATTTTGTATAAATCATCCGGGTTATGTTGTCCATCAGCATCGAACTGAATCGCAATATCATATCCATTCTCATATGCGTATTTATAGCCAGTTTGTACAGCTGAACCGATGCCCAGATTATATGGTAGATTAATAAGATGAACAGGGAAATTTTTTACGATTTGAGCTGTTTTATCTTGTGAACCATCATTAATAACACAAATGCTTAACTCTGTAAAATGTTGTTTTAGTTCTAGTAATCTTGTTAATGTATCTGCAATTGCTTCTTCCTCATTATAGGCTGGAATAATAATTAAAGTTTTTGGTATTGAAATTGGTACCTCGATAGACATTACCGCACCACCCCTTACATATTTAACTACATTATGGTTATTTTTAAACAACTTTACTTAATATACCATTAAAAGTATAAGAAAATAAAGGAAAAACTGATGGGTGATTTTAGGAGGATACCACTGAATACAAAGGCAAGCGATAGTATTTTTTATAATAAAAAATACATGCAAGGAAGAGCCCGTGCATGTATGATGAGAAGATTATGTTAAATATTCCAAGGCTTACTTAAAGTTAAAACTTCAGCCATCTCTTTACTTTTTAAACGTCCCTTTTTTCGGTTTTCCGCGCGTTCTAAACCGGTTGTGTGTAACCAGTGCTCTTCTTCTGTTTCAGGAAGTACTTGTGGTACGGATGAAGGTTTTCCATCTTTTAATGCGACAAATGTAATGAAGCAAGTCGCAGCAATTCTACGTTCGCCTGCTAATAAATTCTCTGCAATTACTTTTACGAAAACTTCCATTGAAGATTTTCCTGTATAACATACGAAAGCCTCATAACAAACAGAATCTGCTTGGTGAATTGGAGTTAAAAAATCAACGGAATCGATAGATGCTGTTACGCAGTGTTTACGGCTATGTCTCGCAGCTGCAATTGAAGCGATACTATCAATTTCTGCTAATAGTTTTCCTCCGAAAAGTGTTTGATGATTATTTAAATCATTAGGAAAAACACGTGTTGTTTTAATTGCTTTTGATTCTCGCATGAATTTCTTTTCCATATATTCAGCCCCTATTTTCTGTTTTCAATCAGAGTGACATGTGTAAGTGAAATACTCAATTATTAAAAAATACTAGATATTTAACGAAGTAAAGTGTTCTTGAAGAGGATTATCCCGCAAAAGCCTGATTGGTGTGGGCTAATAATTAGTGGGGGATGAATAAAATCCTTACTGATTAAAGTTGCACTTTATTAAAACTTCTGTATTTGTATTCATGTAACTGAAAGAAAATTTATCGTATATAAAATGTAGTGTAAAAGAGGATTCGCTTACATTGCAAGTGAAAAAGTGATGACTATGTATTTGTCATAGAAATTCCCTATCAGCCGTGTGCCTATTCATGATAGAATCGTTTTGTTATGAATGGAAATAGAGGTGCAATGGACATATGAATCATATACAAACAAATTTTTCGTCTTTCTTCAGTAAAATAATGATAGGTGCGATGCTCGCATTTTTTGTTTATAGTTGCTGGTCCGCTTTTGAAACGAGTAAGCAATTTTTTGGAGGAAGTACAACAGGTGTAACAATCGTACTGGTAATTTTTATTATCCTCATTTTGTTAGTGGCATCGATTTTGCAATATCGTTTTACAGATAAACAATTTCTTGTTTTTCTTATAAGCATATCTATAGTTGTGAGACTTGGCGTGGTTCTGTTTACAGACGTTCCAATGATAGGTGATATGAAAGCTATGTATGAGTCTGCAAAGCAGCTTGCAATTGGTAATAACATAGGGGATGTAACTCAGTTACCTTTTATTATTTATGAATCAATTGTTATTCGTATATTTGGTGATACGGTATTTACCTTACAATTATTTAATATTTTATTTTGCGCAGGAACCGCATTTTTCATTTATCGTATTGCATCAATGGTGTTTGGGGAAGAGTGTGGTCGTATTGCTTCTGTGTTTTACGCTTTATATATTCCAAATATATGTATGAGTTCTTTATTAACGGCGGAATCGCTCGCAATATTTTTATTTTATTGTGCTTGTTACATACTTTTATATAAAGGATTAGATCATCCTTATATGTGGGGGATTTCAGCTATTGTATTTGCACTTAGTAATATGATTTTCCCGCTGGGGTTATTTTTACCCATTTTTATAGCTGTATATGTGCTGTTAATTGAATTATTTCAATCAGCAACGAAGCAAAAATTGCTATTAAAAATGATAGGAATACTTATTCTATTTTATAGTACTCATTTTGGCGTGAGCTATGGGATCAAGACGATGGAAATGTCACAGTATACGATTTCTAATGAGACGTATGTTCAATCTGTTTTAATTGGAAAAAGTGAAAATGGAGAAAAAACGTCTGGAAATCAAAGTGTAAAAGAGCACATTGATCAAAAGTTAAAAGAGATTGAAGTAGAAAGATTTAAGCTTTTAAAGCCGGTAATTAACGAGTTTTCAGATGAGGGAATAAACTCGATTCTTTTTAAATGTGAAAAACTTATATATATAGCGGTAACATTATTTATGGTCATAGCTTTATTACATTTTCTTATTAAAAAACAACAAAATGAAGGATATATGTTGTTTTTATTATTAATTGGTGGATACGTATCATTAAGGCTCTTTCAAGTAGATATGGCATATTATAATATTATTATGCCAGCTTTGTTTATTTTACAAAGCTTTGGTGTTTATATAAGTTATTTTTATTGCCAAAAGGTCTTTTTCAGAAAATAAAAGAATCCAGTTCGGATTCTTTTTTTTATAGATGGATTATTAGTCGCCCTATCGGTTTAGTTCTAGCTGTAAACTATCAGCTGTTATGGCCATTTTTGAAGAATCGTCCTGAATATTCTTCATTACCTGTGAAATAGTTTCTAACTCATTTTCAATTTTTTTATTTTGTTCTTTAGAGTTAGACATATCTTTTACGATTTCTTGGAAATATTGATCTGTCGCATGCATACTATCTGTCCCTTCAGATACGAGAGAGCTAATTTGTTCTACGGAAGAAGAGACGTGTATAATCTGTTCATTGGTTTTTTCAACGAGTTTTGTAACGTTGGAAATGGATTCTTTCGTTTGCTCTGATAACTTTCGAATTTCCCCTGCCACAACTGAAAAACTTTTACCAAATTCGCCAGCGCGTGCAGACTCAATAGCGGCATTTAATGCGAGTAAATTTGTTTGCTCAGCGATTGACTTCACAATATCAATGATTTCGTTAATTTTGTTAGAAATATCAAGAAGTTCATGAGTATCTGTAATAATAGTTTCCATATTTGTTTGAATGCTTTCCATTCGTTTGTTTTGCAGATTTAATTGTTCCTTTCCTTTGTTGGCCTTTTCTTCTGATGTCGTAGCTAATGATGTACCTGCTTTTGCAATGCCCACGATATTTTCTGATTTAGATGTTAATTTTTGAATAGAAGAGCTTGTTTTTTCAGATACAGCTGCTAGTTCTGTTGCAATATGTGTAATCGTCATAGCAGTCAGTTCTTTTTCTTTTTCATGCTCTTTTTGAATTCTTTCGTATTCAGATTCATAGGCTGCAATAACAAGTTCTTGTTCTAATGTAAATAATTTATTTATTACATTTATAGAATAAGAAAAATCTTCTATTGTCGAAAATTTTGTTTGTAAAATCTTCATGACAGAGCGAAATAATTCTTGATAAGCGGCAGTATACCATTTTCTATGTAAACCAATTTGTACATGCCTTTTTGCAATTTTAACACGTTGTTTAATAAAATCTTCATTCATATTCCCGCTGAACAATTCTTTAATATGTGTCTTTAAAGTTTGTTTTAATTTTGGAATAGAGCTGTAGCGTTCAATAACAGCAATTAAATTAGGTTGTTTTGTGATATTGGTGTAGAATTTTTCTGTGATCCAATCTATTTCCTCATAAATAAAAGGCTGTAGTACTTTTACAATTTGTAAATCTTCCTTTGAAATATGCAGCATATCCATTTGAGTTTTCAGTTCAGAATTAACGGGCACGTTAAATATTATTTGTTGGCCTTTACTTAATTCAATTATACTGGCGCTTGTTTTATTGTTATTTTTTTTAAAAACCCCAAGCATCATTCTTCCCCCCCTGTTTGTAAAGCGCTTTCATTTTTTGGTTCATATATAGTTATATATGTATATATGAAATTACTCTATAGTATGTAGAATTGTATATAAATTAAGAGAATTCTTTATAGAATTCTCTTAATGACCTTTATTAATCTTTGCATGTGTTTTAAAGAAAACTGGGAAATGTACATTATATATTACGGTGACGACACGAATAACGAATGTTATTAATAAACAAACATAGAAAGCTAACACGTGTGCCCCCAGTGCATGTGTGATTAGGAAGCTAACTGCTCCTAAAATAGAAGCGATTGCGTATATTTCTTTTCGGAATACATAAGGGATATCTTGAGCGCAAATGTCGCGTAAAATACCGCCTCCAATACCTGTAATGACTCCCATTGAAACGACTAAGAACGAGGCGTCAACGTGATGTGACATTGCTGCATTTGCACCAATAGCTGTAAAAACACCTAAACCAACAGCATCAGAAAGCATAATAACGACTTGAAGTTTATTAATACGCTCAAAAAACATACATGTGAATAATGCTGATAGTACACTTACGAAAAAGTAAATGGGTTTTACAAATGCGACGGGAGGCAGGTTACCAATCATAATATCACGAATAATACCGCCGCCGAGCGCAGTAGCTACAGCTAAACAAAGGACACCAAATAAATCTAAATCTTTTTTCAAACCAACTAATGTACCAGAAATGGCAGCGGCGATAATGCCAAGAAACGTAAATATATCGATTAATAACATGGCCTTAATCCCTTTCTCTTAAAGATGTTCCAGAGAAAAAATATACACTAAAGTTTTGGAAATAACAATTACTTTTCGCTACATGTAGAAAAACGGATGAAATACATAAAGAAAGCGTTTGAAAATGTTTGGAAAGTAAATTAAAAAAGTGCTGAGAGATTAATTTTGTAGTTTTTTGCTGTGGCTTAGTTGGAGGGGGGACAATAGAAAAAGAGTAGTTTTACATTTATATAAAATGATAAAAAAATATTTCTATATTGTCGAAAATAAGTAAATGGGTGTTAGATAGTTTTTATAGGGATAGGGAAGGATAGCTAAAGGACAATATCCTCTACTACTAATAATGCTGGATTTGACTAGTTTCGGCATAAAAAATAGTTCTCAATTTAAATATGAGTTATGTTATAATTGCTAGGTGTTTTTTAAACGATAGAAAACTATGATTAAAAGATAATGTAAAGATTTTATATGGAGGTCTTGGAATGTTAGCAAATCAAGCTAGGGTTAGATTTGAGCATTTTTTGCTCTTTTTTATTATTTTACAGCCTGTTTTGGATTTATTAACGTCTCTTAGCATCATTTTATTAAAGGCAAATGCCACTGTTGGAATTTTAGTAAGATTTCTTATTATGGCTGTTGGTGGTATTTACATTTTAATTCAGGCGAAAGAGAAGGAAAATAGAAAGTTTTTAATTTACCTTATATTATTAGCAGTAGTATTAGGAATTGGATTTATTAATAATAAACTAGTTAAGAATCCTATTGTACTGAGTGAAGAAGTTAAGTTTGTTGCGAAGGCATTATATATATATATTATGCTAGGGTCATACATTTTAGCTTTAAAATCATTGAAAAAGACAGTAAATATTAGTGATAAAGTCAGAAATAGCATTGTATATTCTACATTAATCATTAACGCTATTATGGTTATTTCTATTTCAACATCTACAGACTTTGGTAGTTATGAATGGATGAAAGTTGGTTCCCGAGGGTGGTTCTATGCAGGTAATGAACTAGGTTCAATCTTAGCTATTATTTTCCCTATTGTGGTACTATATTCTATTCAAAAAACAAAGAGCGTGAAACAAGTTTTATATTGGATTCCATCGCTTTTAATGATTTACTCGTTAATTCAAGTTGGTACGAAAGTAGGAATGGGTTCAATTGGTGCTACGTTAGCAGCAGCAATCGGAATTATTGTACTACAATTACTATTTGATAGAAAAAACCCGAACAAAAAATCTCTTGTACTTAATGCACTAATTGCTATTGTTCTATTAGCTGGTGTTGCTGGAACGTTTAAAAAGACACCATTAGCACAAAATATGGGTATTCATAATAACTATTTATCAGAACAAAACGTAGCGCAGCAAGGTCAAAAAGAACAAGAAATTAAAGAGAAAATAAAAAAAGAACAAGAAATTAAAGAAAAAGAAGAAAAACAACATAAAGTTGAAAAGCCAGAAGAAAAGGCAAAGATAGAAGCAGAAGTTAAGAAAGAGCTGGAGAAGGAGCAAAAGAAAGAAAATCAAGAAAATCTTATTTTCAGCGGACGTCAAGTATATGAAGAGAGACATAAGCAGTTCTTTAAAGAAGCGCCAATGTCACAAAAGCTATTAGGAATGGGTTATGCAGGTAACTTTAAGTATAATGAACAAAAGCAACCAGATCCGAAGTTAATTGAAATGGACTTCCATGATTGGTTTTATGATTTCGGAATTATTGGCTTTGCATTACTAATGATTCCATTTATTTATTACGGCTTAAGAATCCTACTAGCATTTATTACAAGATTTAAGGAAATATTTAATATAAAATATGGAATGATTTCAGTAAGCTTAGTATTAGCACTAGGCATTGCATATATTGCAGGACATATTTTGACAGCACCAGGAGTTGGTATTTACTTTGTAGTGGTGTTAGCTTATCTAATTGTCGATCTAGAAATTGAATGATAAAAATAAAAGCTAACTTTTGTTAGCTTTTATTTTTTAGTACAGTAAGATGAAGATAGATGGAAATGCAGCGAGGATTTAAAGGAGGAAAAAATATGAGGATATTGCATATGAATGCAGGAGCAGAAGATGGGGGAGGAAAAACGCATATTATTTCACTTCTCGATCAGTTTCCAACCGGTGAAGTAGAATTAGCAGTATTTGAAGATGGAATTGTTGCGAAAGAAGCAAGAGAGCTAGGGATAAAAGTTCATGTGTTTTCACAAAAATCTCGCTATGATTTATCTATTTTAAAGAACATAAGTGACTTCATTAATAAAGAAAAATTTGATGTAGTTCATACACACGGTCCTAGGGCGAATTTTTATGTTTCACTAATGAAAAAGAAAATCGAGGCAAAATGGGTAACGACAATTCATAGTGATCCATTTCAAGACTTTACTAAACAAGGCTTAAAGGGTTGGATTTTTACTAAATTAAACTTAAAGGCTTTAAAAAATATAGATTTATTTTTTGTTGTAACGAATAGATTGAAAAAAAGCTTAGCGGCATTAGGCATTTCAAATGAAAAGATGCATGTTATTTATAACGGGATTGAATATGATAAGGAAAAAGCACAAGGTTATAATAAACAGGAAATGTTTAATATTGATGAAGATGTGTTTACTGCAATTCAAGTGGCACGCTTGCATCCTGTTAAAGGACATGAAGTTTTATTCGATGCATTGAAGCAGACGAAATTGACGAAAATTAAAGTATTATTAGTTGGTGATGGTCCGTTAGAAAATGAGCTGAAGGCACTAGCTACTGAAAAAGGGATTAATGATAAAGTTGAGTTTTTAGGACATCGTCAAGATGTAAAACAATTATTTGCATCATCACATATAAATTTATTAACATCGCATAGTGAAGGGTTCCCATTAGTCCTATTAGAAGCGGCAAATCAACGTGTTCCATCTATCGTGACGAGAGCGGGAGAAATCGAACCGCTAATTGTAGATGAAACATATGGATGGATTGTACCAACTGGTAATGGTAAAGCATTAGCAGAGGCACTAGAGGAAGCTTATGACAAGTGGAAAACAGGAGAGCTAGCTGTGATGGGAAAACATATTTACGAACACGCTACAATGAACTTCTCACTACACAAATTATATGAAGATACGAAAGAAACGTATAAGCAATTAATAGCGAAAAACCTTTAATAATAGAGAGGATAGTTAATTATGGCAGTACAAACAGTTGATATTCTAGGCGTTCCTTTCTCTACAATGACAATGGATGAAACGATCCAATATTTAAAGAAACAACTAGAATTAGAGCAAGCTCATACTTTTCAGGTGGTAACAGCAAATCCTGAAATTGTTATGTGCGCAAAAAAGGACGAAAAGTTCCATAAAACATTATTAAATACAGACTTAATTACACCTGATGGTATTGGGGTTGTAAAAGCAAGTGGTATGCTTGGCACACCATTAAAAGAGCGTGTAGCTGGATTTGATTTAATGAGCAATTTATTTGCAAAGTTATCAGAAGATAAGAAATCAGTATCTGTTTTCTTATTAGGTGCAAAACCACATGTTGTACAAGCTGCAGCTGATCATTTAACGAAGACATATTCGGCTGTATCTATTGTGGGTATACAAGATGGATATTTTAAACAAGAAGAAGAAGAGAATATTGTTTCACGTATTCAAGAGGCAAAACCAGACCTATTACTTGTTGCGCTTGGCTTCCCAAGACAAGAAAACTTTATCCAAAACAATAAGCATCGTTTAGAAACGAAAATGGCTGTTGGAGTAGGCGGTAGTTTAGATGTATGGGCAGGAGAGGTAAAACGTGCCCCAAAATGGATTCAATCTATTCATTTAGAGTGGTTTTATAGATTATGTAGCAATCCAACACGTTGGCGCCGTCAGTTAGTATTAGCGGAATTTTTAAAAGAAGTAATGCGTTCAAAAAAGTAGCGGAACATCGCTACTTTTTTTATTTGTTCATTTTTGATAAACATTTTATTTTTTGGGAATGATGAAGGAGAATTTTTTACGCGAAAGTATTTTACTTATACAATTCACACATGTAAAATGATGTGTAAAGACAGCTGTGTAAGGAGGACCTCTTGTGGGTAAGGTAAAAGAAATTTCAAAGCGAAAGCTACTTGGTATAGCGGGGCTTGGCTGGCTATTTGACGCAATGGATGTTGGAATGCTTTCGTTTGTAATTGTGGCATTACAAAAAGATTGGGGATTAAGTACTCAAGAGATGGGTTGGATAGGGAGTATTAACTCAATTGGTATGGCTGTAGGGGCGCTCGTTTTTGGGATACTATCAGATAAAATAGGACGGAAATCAGTCTTTATTATTACATTATTACTATTTTCTATCGGTAGTGGTTTAACAGCTTTAACGACGACACTCGCGATGTTTCTTGTTTTACGATTTTTAATTGGTATGGGACTTGGCGGAGAACTTCCAGTTGCATCTACTCTTGTATCGGAGAGTGTTGAAGCGCACGAACGTGGAAAGATAGTTGTACTATTAGAAAGTTTCTGGGCTGGTGGCTGGTTAATCGCAGCTCTTATCTCGTATTTTGTTATTCCTAAATATGGTTGGGAAGTTGCGATGGTATTAAGTGCAGTTCCAGCGTTATATGCTTTATATTTAAGATGGAATTTACCCGATTCCCCGCGATTCGAAAAGGTTGAAAAAAGGCCATCTGTTATTGAAAATATAAAATCGGTTTGGTCTGGAGAATATCGTAAGGCAACAATTATGTTATGGATCCTATGGTTTTGTGTTGTCTTTTCCTATTATGGCATGTTCCTTTGGTTACCTAGTGTAATGGTATTGAAAGGCTTTAGTTTAATAAAAAGTTTTCAGTACGTACTCATTATGACTTTAGCCCAACTTCCAGGATATTTTACAGCTGCATGGTTTATTGAACGCCTTGGTCGTAAATTTGTATTGGTTACGTATTTAATTGGTACAGCATGTAGTGCGTATGTGTTCGGGATCGCGGATTCATTAACAGCATTAATAGTAGCTGGTATGTTACTATCCTTCTTTAATTTAGGTGCGTGGGGTGCCTTATATGCTTATACACCTGAACAGTATCCAACGGTTATTCGCGGTACAGGTGCAGGAATGGCAGCAGCATTCGGGCGTATTGGTGGTATTCTTGGCCCATTATTAGTAGGTTATTTAGTTGCTTCACAAGCTTCGCTCTCGCTAATATTTACGATTTTTTGTGGATCAATTTTAATTGGAGCACTTGCTGTAGTTATACTTGGTCAAGAAACGAAACAGAGGGAATTAGCATAAAAGAAAAGGGAAACCAAGGTGGTTTCCTTTTTTCTGTTTTTTTAGATAAATAATGGTATAGTAAGAAAAAGGGATTGTTTCTTACTAAAGCGAATGTATACAACAGGACATATGGACAAAGGAATTAGGTGGTTGGATAAATGAAAATTTTACTTATCATGGAAGAGACAGAAGAGCGAAGAAAATTAGTTGAGAACTTTACTGAGAATATTCGAAATGTAGAATGTTTTGAAGCGAAAACTGGAACAGAATCTTTGCTAATAATGAAAAAACATACACCTGATTTTGTTTTTTTGAATTCGCAATTAATAGATGGTACTGGTTTTGAATACTCGAGTTTATTACGAGAAGTAAATTGTTATACGAAATTTATTTTTATTGGTGAGAATATAGAAGAGGCAATTACAGCTTTTCGTTTTCAAGCGTTTTATTATTTATTACGACCATTTCGTGAAGAAGATTTACAATTCATTTTATATAAAATGGGGAAAGAACAAGTTGAGAAGGCAAAGAGTCATTTGCGTAAACTACCGATAGAAGGCCATGAGGGGATTAGATATATTTTCCCAGAAGATATTGTATATGTAAGTAAAAATAAGGAAAATAAAACAGTTTCAATTTATACAACGAATAATCAGTATATTTCAACGTACACACTCCAGGAATTAGAAAATAAACTAAATGTATATGATTTTTTACGTGTACATAAAAGTTATTTAATTAACATGTCATATGTACAAGAGCTTAAACCTTATTATAATGGCACGTATAATTTGTATTTAGACAGGTATGATGAGCAACCGATTCCAGTAAGCCGCAATTATGTAAAACGACTTCGAAATAAAATTGAGCTATGACAAGTAATGAGAGAATTTTAACATAATAACCTAAAAATCCTTCATGATAGGGAGGATTTAAGTTAAATATTCAGAAAATTTAGTACAATCTCCTCTAAGAAGTAGTAATGGGGGGATTGTATGTGAAAACATTGAAATCAATTTTACTTTGGGGAGTTATTGCAGCACTAGGAGCATCTGCTTTTGGTGTAATAGCTTTATCACAAGGTGAGACAATTAATGCTGTATGGCTATTAGTTGCTGCTGTATCAGTGTATGCGATTGCTTATCGCTTTTATAGTAGATTTATAGCAAGGAAAGTTTTTGGCCTAGATAATAATAGGCAAACACCTGCTCATACGTTAAATGATGGGAAGGATTATGTTCCGACAAATAAATGGGTTTTATTCGGACATCACTTTGCAGCGATTGCTGGGGCAGGTCCTTTAGTAGGACCAATTTTGGCGGCGCAGATGGGATATTTACCTGGGACAATTTGGATTATTGTTGGGGTAGTTATCGCTGGAGCTGTACAAGATTTTGTAATTTTATTTGCTTCAATGAGACGTAATGGTAAATCATTAGGGGAAATGATTAAAGATGAGATTGGTCCTGTTACAGGGTTAATTGCAATGATTGGTATTTTAGGTATTATGATCATTTTATTAGCAGTATTAGCTTTAGTAGTTGTGAAGGCACTTGTTGGAAGCCCATGGGGAATGTTTACAATCGCAGCAACGATTCCAATTGCTATTTTAATGGGAGTTTACATGCGTTACATTAGACCAGGGCGAGTAGGGGAAGGATCAGTAATTGGTATTGTTCTACTAGTCCTATCTCTTATTGGAGGGCAGTATGTAGCGGAAAATCCAACGCTTGCAAGTATGTTTACTTTTAGTGGTGAAACAATTGCTATTATGCTTATTGTATATGGATTCATTGCATCGGCATTACCAGTTTGGATGCTCCTTGCACCACGTGATTATTTAAGTACATTTTTAAAAGTAGGAACGATTGTTGGATTAGCAATTGGTATTTTAATTGTAGCTCCAGATTTGAAGATGCCGGCAGTGTCTAAATTTATTGATGGAACAGGCCCTGTTTTCTCTGGGAATTTATTTCCGTTTTTATTTATTACAATAGCTTGCGGTGCTGTCTCCGGATTCCATGCTCTCGTTTCATCAGGTACGACGCCGAAAATGATTGAGCAAGAAGGTCATGCACAACCAATTGGTTATGGGGCAATGTTAATGGAATCATTTGTAGCAGCGATGGCTATGATTGCAGCTTGTGTATTAACACCAGGAACTTATTTTGCAATCAATAGTCCAGCAGCACTAATCGGAACAGATGTATCACAAGCGGCTCAAGTTATTTCTTCCTGGGGATTTGCTATTACACCGAATGAATTAAAAGAACTTGCTGTTAACGTCGGAGAACAGACTATTTTATCACGTACAGGTGGTGCACCAACATTAGCAATTGGTATGGCACATATATTTTCACAAGTAATAGGTGGAACGGCGATGATGGCATTTTGGTATCATTTTGCTATTCTTTTTGAAGCACTATTTATTTTAACAACGATTGATGCTGGAACACGTGTAGGTCGATTTATGATTCAAGACATTTTAGGCCATGTATATAAGCCGTTTGCGAAAACAGATTCTACATTAGCGAATGTGGTTGCTACAACGATATGCGTACTAGGCTGGGGGTACTTCTTATACCAAGGGGTAGTCGATCCTCTCGGTGGAATTAATACGCTATGGCCACTTTTCGGTATTGCAAATCAAATGTTAGCGGGGATTGCATTATTACTTGGAACGACAATTTTATTCAAAATGGGGAAAAAGGCATACGTTTGGGTAACGCTTATTCCGACTGTAGGATTACTGATTGTAACGATGACAGCGGGTTATCAAAAGTTATTTCATGAAAATCCTAAAATAGGGTTCCTATCCCATGCGAAAGTGTTCCAAGGAGCATTAGATGATGGGAAGGTATTAGCTCCAGCTAAAAACGTTGCACAAATGAAACAAATTATTTTTAATGACTATATTGATGCAACGCTTTGTGGGATTTTGATGATAGTTGTAATTGCTGTATTAATTTCTGCACTTCGAATTTGGATTCAAGTATTAAGAAATAAGCCAATGCCGTTAAAAGAGGCACCATATATTCCAAGAGATGAAAGTGAGTCGAGGAACTATGCTTAAAAGATTACGGAAGGTATGGGGAAAGAGAAAACAATTTATTAGTTTACTTGTCGGAGTTCCAAGTTATGAAACATATGTAAATCATATGAAAGTACATCATCCAGAAGAGAAAATTCTATGTCAAAAACAATTTTTTGCTGAGGCACAAGAAGCTAGATTTAATGCAAAAGGCGGAAAAATATCACGATGTTGTTAATGGAAGGGGCGAAATTTCGTCCCTTTTTTTATTTTGTTGTTCCACGTGGAACAACAAAATAAAAAACTTTGGGAATTATAGGGATTTCGTAATACAATAAAATATAGAAGGGGATAGATGGAAAAGAAAAAGTAGGGAGATTATTTTATGTTCAGAGATCTATTTGTAAATATGACAATTATTCTTTCCTTTATCTTTGTAGGTGGTCAGCTTTTAAGAGATAAGTCATTAAAAGAGGAATTCTCTTTTGGACAAAAATGGGTGGTCGGTATTTTTACTGGAATACTAAGTATATTATTGATGCATTTTGGTGTACATATTGAAGATATTATGTTGGATTTACGTTATTTAGCTGTTATTTTGGCAATTATAATTGGAGGTCCGATAGCCAGTAGTATAACAGTTACTATTATTTTAATCACTCGGCTATTTTTTACTGAGTACTCTTTAGCCTCTGAATTGGCTTGCTATACTATCGTGGCAATAGGGATTGGTATTATCTTCATTTGGCGGATGAAAGTTTCTGTATTCACAAAATGGGTATGGTTTAATGTGTACAGTTTGTCTATTTTAACAATACCACTTTCTATTTTATTTAAGGATATATCCGTAGTGGTATTATATTTAGTTTGTAGTATTGTTGCGGCATACATCACATTTGTAAGTGCAAGCTACGTATTGCAATCGAATGAATTATTTCAAACGATGAAGCAGTATGCAACGATGGACGCATTAACAGGTCTAGGAAATGTAAGACAATTTGATTTAGAGATGAATCGTCATATTGGTAACAAACGTATGAAAAATGATTCGCTTTGTTTATTACTTATTGATATTGATCACTTTAAGTATGTAAATGATACGTATGGTCATCCGGCTGGGGATGAGGTATTAAAACAAGTGGGGCATATTTTACTAGAGAATGCACCATTCTCAAACTTGGTTTTTCGAAAGGGTGGCGAGGAGTTTGCCCTGTTATTACCAAAAAAGGGGTTGGCATATGGAACTCGTATAGGGGAACAAATTCGTCTAGCTGTTGAAAGATATTCCTTCCAATTGTTAAGTGGGGAAGAAATTAAAATTACAGTTTCAGTTGGGGTTTCTGAGTATGAAAAATCACCCGAGCAATTTATTCAATTAGCTGATGACGCATTATACTATTCAAAAAGAAATGGTAGAAATAAGGTTAGTGCGGCATCATAAGGATGAGGGGAGAGAAGTTGGTTTCTCTCAAATAACCTTGTAAATGATTAAAACCCACAGGGAGAATAAATTTCCTGTGGGTTTTAATATACTTTTAAAGCTATTAATGGGTAGCTTTATTTAGACAAGTTCTTTCGGTGCAACGAATTTGCGGTAAGCACCGTGATGTGTTGGTCCTACATATTCGTTAATTTTGAATGAATGACGAATTGCAGCTGTGATGAATTCTTTTGCAGTTTTGACTGCTTCTTTCACAGTTTTTCCTTTTGCAAGCTCTGCTGTAATTGCAGCAGAATATGTACAACCTGCACCGTGTGTATTTGTCGTATCAATCTTTTCGGATTCTAGAAGATCGAATGTTTCGCCGTCATATAACACATCAATAGCAGTTTCTGTGCCTAATTTGCTACCACCTTTAATTAGTACGTATTTAGCACCTAAAGCATGGATTTTCTTTGCAGCTTCTTTCATGTCCTCAAGAGAATTAATTTTCACACCACTTAATTGATATGCTTCAAATAAGTTTGGAGTAACAACTAATGCTTTTGGAACAAGAACGTCACGTAAGCAGTCATTTGTTTCAGGATGTAACGCTTCATCTGCCCCTTTACATACCATAACAGGATCAACTACTACGTTTTTGAAATTGTGCTTTTCAATTGTTTTCGCAACCATTTCAATAATTTCTACCGATCCAAGCATACCTGTTTTTAAAGCATCTACGCCAACGCCTTCAATTGTTGTTTCTAATTGTGGTTTTAATGTAGAAGCTGGGATTGGGAATACGTTATGTGCCCAACCGTTATGTGGATCCATTGTTACGATTGTCGTAAGAGATGTCATTCCGTATACGCCAAGTTCTTGGAATGTTTTTAAATCTGCTTGTATACCAGCACCGCCACTTGTATCAGAACCAGCGATTGTAAGTGCTTTGTTTAATGTCATTAGGAAAGCCCCCTTAGGTGATATAATGAAAACTACGTTTTCACTATTATATCAATGTTACGAATAAGTACAAAGTGAAAAGTAGATGATTTATGTTAAGTACTATTTAAAATCTTGTATGTAGGAGACGAAGGATGTTTCAAGAGAATCGTACAAATGAATTAGTTATATTAAAAGAGATTGCAGAAACGTTGAATACCTCAAATGATACATATCACGTACTTCAGGCTGTGTTGGAAAAATTATTAAATGTAACTGGTTTAACAACAGGGTGGATTTTTCTTGCGGATGAAAACGGTAGATATACGAAGTTAATTGATTACCACTTACCGGAGGCACTGACATTCGAAAATAAACGACCGATGTGCGAAGGGAATTGTTGGTGCCTACACAGCTTTGTGGAAGGGAAATTAGAGCGAGCGGTTAATATTATTGAATGTAAGAGAATAAATAATGCAATTGAATACAACTGGGGAGATACAGAAGGGATTGTACATCATGCGACTGTACCGCTAAAAGCAGGTGAAGACGAATTTGGCGTATTAAATGTGGCTAGCCCAGGTAAAACACATTTTTCTGAAGAAGAATTAGTACTATTACAATCAGTTGCATTTCAAATTGGAACAGCTTTAAAGCGCACAAAATTGTATGAAAATGAAAAGAGAAGAGCTCATTATTATGTAAAGTTAGAACGCTTTATTCAAGCTTTAAGAGCGATTCATAGATTTAATACATTGCCTGAGGAAGTTGTAAAGCAAGTAGGGAGTTTATTTCTATGGGAGCAAGTCGTGTTCTTTATTAGAGAAGAAAATGAACTAACTGTGAGAGCTTCTTATAAGACGGGTGAACTACAAGATGATATGAAGGCGTCAGCACGGAAAGCATTGGAAAAAGAGGAGTCTGTCTTGCTGAAGCGTCAGGTTGGTAATATGGTACATCCTAATAGGGCAGTTATTGCTATTCCAATACATATTCAAAATCATATATTTGGCGTGCTAAGTGTAAGTTCTAATAATGGGGAATTTGATATAAATACGATAGATGTTGTACAAGCGTTAGCAAATCATATTTCATTAATAATAGAGAACTTAAGATTAAATGAGAAACGCCGTGAACTTGTACGAATGGAAGAACGTAATCGATTAGCTAGAGATTTACACGATTCTGTTTCGCAAAAGTTATTTTCATTAACCTTTATGACGAAAGGCGCTGAGGCGGTCTTAAAGGGGCAAAATGAAAAGGTAGATCAGTCTTTGTATGAGATGCGTGGATTAGCACAAGGTGCCTTAAAAGAAATGAGGACATTAATTTGGCAACTTCGTCCAGCGGGATTAGAGAAAGGATTATTACCAGCTTTAAAGCACTACGGTGAAAGTTTAGGATTAAAAATTCGGGAACAAGTTACAGGTGTGCGTGATTTGCCGCGTGTAGTAGAAGAAGCGCTATGGCGAATTGGACAAGAAGCTTTAAATAACGTAAGTAAGCATGCCAATGTAAGCGAAGCGACAATTTATTTCAAAGTGACGGAGAAGAATGTATCATTAGAAATAGTCGATCAAGGAAATGGATTTGTAGAAGAGGATGTAAAAGAGAAAAAATCGCTCGGTATGACTACGATGCGTGAAAGAGTAGAATTAGTTGGTGGGACGATTAAAATTGCAAGCAGCAAAAAACGAACAAGTGTAAAAGTAAATGTACCATTATGACGTGAAAATGAGGGAAGTTTGTGAAAATAAAAGTATTGTTAGTTGATGATCATACAGTTGTTTTAAAAGGATTAGCATTTTTTCTAAGTACGCAGGAAGATTTTGAATTAGTTGGGGAAGCGAATAATGGAAAAGAGGCGTTAGTGAAAGTAGGCGAAACGAATCCAGATGTCGTATTAATGGATTTATATATGCCTGAGATGGATGGGATTGAGGCGACAGCTTGCATTAAAAAAGAATATCCAAATGTGAAAGTAATTGTATTAACTAGTTTTTCGGATCAAGCACATGTATTACCAGCATTAAAAGCTGGGGCAAGTGGCTATATTTTAAAAGATGTAGAACCAGATCAGCTTGTTGAAGCTATTCGAAGTGCGTATAAAGGTAACATTCAATTACATCCCGATATAGCAAATGCTCTTCTCTCTCAAACATTACCTCAAGAAGAGAAAGAGGAAGAATCTTTCGTTCATGTAGATGTACTAACGGCAAGGGAAAATGAAGTATTGCAGTTATTAGCGAAAGGGATGAGTAATAAAGAAATCGCTTCGGTTTTAGTTATTACCGAAAAAACGGTTAAAGCTCATGTAAGTAGTATTTTGAGTAAGTTAAATTTATCCGATCGCACACAAGCAGCATTATATGCAGTGAAAAATGGAATTGTATAAGACTAAAGTCGTAAGACCTAGTTCGCCTTTAGAAGGTGGACTTTTTTTATGGAAAAATACGTCTATGTGAGGACGAAATTGTCTTGATATAAAGATAAAATGTATTTGTAAGCAACAACAATTACAAGGGAGTAACCCTTTTTCGTAAGTAATATATAACAACGTAAGAGTGAGTAGTAGGAGGAGAAGAATCATGGCAACAGTTTTATTTGTAAAAGCAAACAACCGCCCAGCGGACCAAGCAGTTAGTGTGAAATTATATGAGGCATTTTTAGCAAGCTATAAAGAAGCACATCCAAATGATACAGGAGTAGAACTTGATTTGTATAAAGAAGAATTACCATATGTAGGCGTAGACATGATTAATGGTACATTCAAAGCTGGTAAAGGATTTGATTTAACAGACGAAGAAGCAAAAGCAGTAGCAGTTGCTGATAAGTATTTAAATCAATTCTTAGAAGCTGATAAAGTAGTTTTCGGTTTCCCATTATGGAACTTAACGATTCCAGCCGTATTACACACGTATATTGATTATTTAAACCGTGCTGGTAAAACATTTAAATATACACCAGAAGGTCCAGTTGGACTTATTGGAGATAAGAAAATTGCGTTATTAAATGCACGTGGCGGCGTATATTCTGAAGGACCAGCAGCTGAAGTAGAAATGGCTGTTAAATATGTAGCAAGCATGATGGGCTTCTTCGGTGCAACAAACATGGAAACAGTAGTTATTGAAGGACATAACCAATTCCCAGATAAAGCAGAAGAGATTATTACAACAGGTCTTGAAGAAGCAGCTAAAGTAGCAAGTAAATTTTAATTAAAATTATAATCGTCACTCGAAAAAACAGCATTAACATAAACGTTAATGCTGTTTTTCATGCTTTAAGTTCATTAGCAAGTTTTTCTAATTGAATTCGATCGTGTATGTAATAGGTGCGCCCTTCTTTTTTTAAATAATTTTTCTGGCAAAACTGGTTTAATACGTATAGAAGATGCCGGTAACTGACGTTTAAGTATTCTGAGGCCTCGGTATGTTTTTCGGTATAGCAATTATTTTGTTCCGTTAATAGAATAAACGCAGCTAATCGATTTTCGAACGGATAACTATAGTTTTTGGCGTAACTTTCTGTTCGGATAATTGTTTTTTCGCCAATAAATTTGCATAGTTTCTGTAAAAAGGTAGCATCTTGCAATAAAAGATGCTGACAATTTTTAAGAGGAAGGGCTAAGCAAATACAATCGTCGATTACCTCAACCGCTTTCGTAACGGATTCTACGTCAATTAATCCTAATTCCCCAATGAACGAAGGTGCTTGAATAAAGTTAATTAAGGAGACCCTCCCGTTTTTGTGACTCATATATATTTTCGCTTTCCCAGAAATTAAGTAATAAAGATAAGGGAAATCAGCTCCTTCATTACATATCCTTTCTTTCTTTTGAAAGGAATGTAGTTCGGCATACGGTAAGACATCAAAAGAAAAAAGAGTGTGGAAGTTGTAAGTTTGCATGTAATGAGAGATTTCTTCGCTATTTTTGCTGATTTTCATGTTTTCACCTCATATTTAGTATGAGATATCTCCTATTATTTTTACAAGAAAGAATGATACGATTTATTTAAATTTGTTTTTGTAGAAAAGAGAGTGTGAAGGGCTTATGAAAAAATATAAAGCATTGTTGTTTGATGTAGATGATACATTGTTAGATTTCCAGAAGGCGGAGAAAGTGGCATTACGTATGCTTTTTGAAGAGAAAGGGATTCCTCTAACTAGCGAGGTTGAAGCGCATTATAAAAAAATTAATAAAAGTCTTTGGGATGCTTTTGAAGAAGGCGAAATAAACCGTGATGAAGTCGTAAATACACGGTTTTCGATTTTGTTTAAAGAGTATGGTCAAGAAGTAGATGGGATATTATTTGAAAATAATTATCGTAGTTATTTAGAAGAAGGTAATCAACTTATACAGGGGGCCTTTGAATTTATACAAAATATTCAAAGTGAGTATGATTTATATATCGTGACGAATGGTGCTTCAAAAACACAAGATAAGCGTCTGCGTAATGCAGGAATACATTCAAAATTTAAAGATATTTTCGTTTCTGAAGATACGGGCTTCCAAAAGCCAATGAAAGAGTATTTTGATTATGTTTTTGAACGCATTCCTAATTTCGTTTCTGAAGAAGGACTTATTATTGGGGATTCGTTAAGTGCCGATATTAAAGGTGGATATTTAGCGGGAATCGATACTTGTTGGTTTAATCCAGAAAAGAAATCAAATGAAAATGGGATTGTGCCAACGTATGAGGTACATAATTTTGAAGAGTTATACGCACTATTAAAGAAGCTTGTGTAATATAAATAGGCAGTGAAGATTTTGTCCCCACTGCCTATTTATATTAGTTTGTAGCTTCATTATGTTTAGGAAGCGGAAATGCATTACCAATGGCCGCCGCCCCGAGCATTGGTAATAATAAATTGAGCGGGAAAAACATGAGTAATAGTAATGTTATAGCTATTGGTTTTCTTAATGCATAGCTTGAAATAGCTGTCGTTACGATGGCTACAGAAGCTATTGGATCTATAGGGGCAATAGAAGCTATAGCATATCCAATACTTGATCCAGCAAATATAATGGGGAAAATATGTCCGCCGCGCCACCCCGTATTTAAACAAACGGCAGTAATACATAATTTTAAAATCCCTGAAAGAAGTAATACCCAAAAAGATAAATGGCTCCATTCGACGACTAAATCTTTTAACTGATGTTCCCCTGAGAATAATGTATATGGGAGAACTGTTCCTACAATTCCTAATAAAATACCACCGATAATTCCAAGTGATAGTTTGTATTCTCGGAAAGGATGAATTACTTTCTCTAATGTAAACTCTAATTTGAAATAAAGGAAACCGACCATGGCACCGATACTTGCAAGTGGTAGAAAGGCGATCCATTCATTGAGAGAAAGAGAGCCTTCTCCAAAATTAACAATAAAAGATCCACGATTATCTAATTTACTAAGCAATAAATAAACGGAAAATCCGGCAAAAGTGGTAGCTAAATATACGATTGCTTTTTTTCTCTTAGAAAACTCAGCAATTTGTTCACCTTCACTCTCATTCTCATTCGGAGCTAAATAACCGAATAATGGTGCATTGAAAATGACACTTAAAGTAGCACCAATTCCAACCTCTGTTAGTTCATTCATTCCCTTTAAAGCGAATTTAAAGCGATCACCTACCCATGTGCAAAGTCCACCGATAATTCCAACAAGCGCTGCTTCCGGACCTAGACTAGCTCCAAATATTAAAACGATAATCGCGGTTAAAGTAGCTTTATGTACAAAACGGTATTCAATTCGCCCTGTTTTTTTATATTCAGCCATGACTTCCGGCATAAGACGTGGATATGTACCGAAGTATTTTTGTGTTAAACCAACGAGAATACCACCGATTATTGTTACACAAATGGTGTAATAAGGGGGAGAAGAAAATACTTTAGGTAAGTATCCCCAAATAAAGTGGATTCCGAAATTTATTGTAACTAAAAATAGCCAGACTGTAGCTCCTACTATAGAGCCTAGAAGAATGCCATATAGGACGAGTATATAGTTCATGTCCTTTTTATTTGTCATGTTATACCTCCGTTATGTAAGTTTTGATATAGAAAGGGTTAGATATGCTGGTATGAAATGAATTGAATATATATAGTATCTTTTTGAGAGGTCGGCTTATTCAATTTATACAATGCGATTTCATGAGAATTTGAAGTCTGCACGGTTAAAGTGCTTATTTAAGTGTATATAGTGATTCGAGTTTTTGAAAGGTATTTTTCATATGAACATGGAATATATTTCTTTTGTTATTTATATTAAATTTCTGACATTTAATTTAGAACATTCAGAAAAACCATTTGACATCAGGAAATTATTGCTATAAAATCAACGGTAATTGCATAGTCTTATCAAGAAAAGGTGGAGGGACAGGCCCGATGAAACCTTGGCAACAGCCGTATAACGGAATTGTGCCAAATCCTGCAGGTAATAATCCTGAGAGATAAGAAAGAGCCTTTAGAGCGTGTTTTCAAACTGCTCCTTTCTTGTTTTCAGGAAAGGGGCAGTTTTTTATTTTTCATAAAAGAAAGGAGAACGAGAGATGGGAGAATCATGGGGGAAAGGAACTATTTGTGTGCAAGGTGGCTATACGCCAAAGAATGGTGAACCACGTGTTTTGCCACTTTATCAAAGTACAACGTATAAATACGATACTTCAGATGATTTAGCAGCGCTATTTAATTTGGAGGCAGAGGGATATATATATACGCGTATTGGAAATCCTACGCTAGCTGCATTTGAGCAGAAGTTATCAGATTTAGAGGGCGGTGTAGGGGCTGTTGCAACAGCTTCTGGGCAGGCGGCTATTATGCTCGCAGTTTTAAATATTTGTAGTAGCGGAGACCATTTACTTTGTTCTTCAACAGTTTACGGGGGGACATTTAATTTATTTGGAGTGAGTTTGCGTAAGCTTGGCATTGATGTTACGTTCTTTAATCCAAATTTAACGGCCGATGAAATTGCGGCACTTGCTAACGATAAGACGAAGCTTATTTATGCAGAATCATTAGGAAATCCAGCGATGAACGTTTTAAATTTCAAAGAATTTTCAGCAGCGGCAAAAGAATTAGAAGTACCTTTTATCGTTGATAATACATTAGCGACGCCTTATTTATGCCAAGCGTTTGAACATGGGGCAAATATTATCGTTCATTCTACGACGAAATATATTGATGGTCATGCGAGCTCATTAGGCGGCATTGTTATTGACGGAGGGAACTTTGATTGGACAAATGGAAAATATTCTGAGCTTGTTGAACCTGACCCGAGTTATCACGGCGTAAGTTATGTTCAAAATTTTGGAGCAGCAGCTTATATTGTGAAAGCACGCGTTCAATTATTAAGAGACTATGGAAACTGTATGAGCCCATTCAATGCATATATTAGCAATATTGGCTTGGAAACATTGCATTTACGAATGGAGCGTCATAGTGAAAATGCTCTCGCAGTTGCTAAGTGGATTGCTAATCATGAACGTATTGAATGGGTGAATTATCCGGGATTAGATAGCAATGAAAATTATTCGTTAGCACAAAAGTATTTGAAAAAAGGTGCTAGTGGTGTTTTAACTTTCGGTATAAAAGGCGGATTAGAAGTGGCAAAAGAATTTATTGCAAGTGTGAAACTGGCAACTCTCGTAACGCATGTAGCTGATGCCAGAACTTGTGTAATACATCCCGCTAGTACGACACACAGACAATTAAGTGCAGAAGCTCAACGTTTAGCTGGTGTTACATCTGATTTAATTCGTTTATCGGTCGGTATAGAAGATGTTTCTGATATTATTGCGGATTTAGAAGCAGCGCTAGTCGGAGGCAAACAACATGCCGATCATAATTGATAAAGACTTACCAGCTCGTAAAGTATTACAAGAAGAAAATATTTTTGTAATGACGAAGGAGCGAGCAGAAACACAAGATATACGTGCTTTGAAAATTGCCATATTAAATTTAATGCCTACAAAGCAAGAAACAGAAGCACAATTACTTCGTTTAATTGGAAATACACCGTTACAATTAGATGTTCATTTATTACATATGGAATCACATCTATCTCGCAATGTAGCACAGGAACATTTAACGAGCTTTTATAAAACTTTCCGTGATATTGAAAACGAAAGATTTGATGGACTCATTATTACAGGAGCACCAGTTGAGACTCTTTCTTTTGAAGAAGTAGATTATTGGGAAGAGCTTGAACGTATTATGGAGTATTCAAAAACGAATGTAACATCTACGCTTCATATTTGCTGGGGAGCACAAGCTGGTTTGTATTATCACTATGGTGTTCCGAAATATCCTCTTGCTGAAAAGATGTTTGGTGTGTTTGAACATGAGGTTCGCGAGCAACATGTGAAATTGTTACAAGGATTTGATGAATTGTTTTTTGCCCCGCATTCTCGTCATACAGAAGTACGAGAGAGTGATATTGAAAAGGTGAAAGAATTAACGTTATTAGCAAACTCTGAAGAAGCGGGTGTTCATCTTGTTATTGGGCCAGAGGGAAGGCAAGTTTTCGCACTCGGACATAGTGAATATAGCTGTGATACGTTAAAACAAGAATATGAACGAGATAGCCAAAAAGGGTTAAATATTGATGTGCCAAAAAATTATTTTAAACATAATAATCCAGATGAAAAGCCGCTTGTTAGGTGGAGGAGTCATGGAAATTTATTATTCTCTAATTGGTTGAATTATTACGTGTATCAAGAAACCCCTTATCTATTGTAAATAATGATTGTGTAACACGTGGTAGCGTTTTCTTGGTAAAGATTAACCTGTATTTTTCCGAATGTTCAAAATACATTGTTTTTCAGATGTTTTGTTTATATAATGGCATCTAAACACAATTTTTGAGGGGTGGACAGTATTATGAAAGAAATTCAAGTGGGGTTATTAGGTCTTGGGACAGTTGGTAGTGGTGTAGTTCGTATTATTGCAGATCATCAAGAACGACTTATACACCAAGTAGGTTGTCCAGTGAAAGTAACGAAAGTGTTGGTGCAAAATATTGAAAAAGAGAGAGAGGTTGAGGTACCTTCTACTCTATTAACACAAAATGCGAGTGAAATTTTAGATAATCCTAATATTGATGTTGTCATCGAAGTAATGGGTGGAATCGATGATGCAAAAGCATATATTTTACAAGCTTTAAATAGTGGGAAACACGTTGTGACTGCAAATAAAGATCTAATGGCGTTACACGGGGCAGAATTGCTGGCGGTAGCAAAAGATAACAAGGCTGACTTGTTTTATGAAGCTAGTGTAGCTGGAGGTATTCCGATTTTAAGAAGCATTGTAGAGGGGCTTTCTTCAGATCTTATTACGAAAGTAATGGGAATTGTAAATGGAACGACAAATTTTATTTTGACGAAAATGTCAGACGAAGGGAGAGCATATAACGACGTGTTAAAAGAAGCCCAACAGCTTGGATTTGCAGAAGCAGATCCAACATCAGACGTAGAAGGTTTAGATGCAGCAAGAAAAATGACGATTTTGGCTACTCTCGGTTTCTCTACAAATGTAGAGCTTGGAGATGTGAAGGTAAAAGGAATTACTTCTATTACAGAAGAAGATATTGAATATAGTAAGAGCTTAGGATATACAATTAAATTAATTGGTCTTGCAAAGCGAGATGGCGAGAAATTAGAGGTTACAGTTGAGCCAACTTTACTTCCAAATACACATCCTCTTGCAGCAGTGCAAAATGAATATAATGCTGTCTATGTGTATGGTGAGGCAGTAGGAGAAACGATGTTTTATGGACCGGGAGCAGGAAGCTTACCGACAGCGACAGCTGTTGTTTCTGACCTAGTTGCTGTAATGCAAAATATTAGGTTAGGTGTAAACGGAAATAGTGCCGTATCCCCACAATATAAAAAAGTATTAAAAGAGCCAGATGAAATTGTTGTGAAAAAGTTTTTAAGACTTCATGTCAAAGACGAAATTGGTGTATTTGCAAAAATTACATCTTTGTTCTCTGAGCGCGGTGTTAGCTTTGAAAAGATTATTCAAATGCCACTTGAAGAGAAAGGGAAAGCCGAAATTGTAATTGTAACGCATCGTGCTTCTCTTGCAGATTACGATTACATTCTACATACATTGCAATCGTATGAAGAAATAGATTGTGTGAAAGCAAACTATCGAATTGAAGGAGATGCTAAGTAGTATTTCCTATAAAAAAACGAAAAAACCTATTAAGCAGCTTGCTTAATAGGTTTTTTTCTATTTAAAATCTGCGTGCCAACTTGTATAAATGCTTGAATAATCCAACCTGTTGTAAAGGATAAGATAATTGTTCCGAAATAGATTGGTCCATCTAATAAGAAGCTTAATGTTAAAAATAAAAGAGCTAATGAAATTTCAGTTCTTCTGAATGTCCATTTTTTCTTCTCGGCAACAGTTAAAACGAAAGCCTCTTGAGGCGCAGCGCAAAGGTTTGTAGAGACGTAAAGACCGATTCCAGCTCCGACGAATAGATTTCCACAAATAAGTGTTATATATTTTGGAAGAGAGCGGATAAAGTCCATAATAGTTGTAATGGAACCAATCCAATCAACAAAAAGAGAAATAAGAATCATCGTTACAATCGTGCCGATTGTAATTTGTTTTTTATCCCAAAAGAGTACGATAAGTGTAAAAACAAAGTTAATCATGAAAATCCAAAAACCAATACTTACCCCGAAATTTTGATATAGTGCAATAAAGAAGGAATCATAAGGGCTAAGTCCAAAGGAAGTAATTGTCGTCATCATATTAATACCGATGGAGAGAATGAGTAAACCGCCAATGAAAAATATATATTCTAATTTGAATTGAAGCATATAGTGTGTATCCTTTCTAAACGTATTTGCTAGGAAAGGATACATTGTGGAAAGCTTACCAGGTCAAGTAAGAATTTTTACGAAAAGGGGAGAATGAGATGACTAATATAAGAAAGATCGCTGAACTTGCTGGGGTATCTGTTTCAACTGTTTCACGTGTACTTAATGATCATCCGTATGTAAATGAGCAGAAACGAAAAGAAATTTTAAAGATTATAGAAGAATTAAATTATACGCAAAATGTAAATGCTATTCATTTAGTGAAAGGGAAAACAAATGTAATTGGTGTTTTATTACCGCACGTAAATGATCAATATTATAGCGCTATTATTGAGGGTATATCAAAAGAAACCGCGAAGAACAATTATAATATGATGCTTTGCCAAACGAATTATAGTGAAGAAAAAGAGTTGGAAATTTTACATATGTTGAAAATGAAAAAACTTGATGGAGTAATTATATGTTCAAGAACAAATAGTAAGGACAAACTTGAAGAGTATACGAAATTTGGTCCAATTGTTATGTGTGAGGAAATAGATTCAAATTTTATTTCGAGTGTACATATTGATTACTATAAAGTGTTTTCACAAGGGATGAAAAGCTTAATAGACGCAGGGCATACGCGTATTGGATATTGTATTGGAAGAAGTAATAGCATTAATAGTCAAAGAAGAAAACAAGCGTATGAGGATTCACTTCAACAGATTGCTGTAACACCATTAGAAGCCTGGAAGTTTAAAGGGTGTTTTACGGTGGAAGATGGGCGTGATGTAGTGCGAGAGTGGGCTCATATTCCTGTAAAACCGACGGCGTTTCTCGTATCTTGCAACCATATTGCTGCAGGTATGGTAACGGAGGCGAAAAAACAAGGAATTCGTATTCCAGGGGATATTACGATTATCGGATGTGATGATCAAGAGGTGGCAGATATATTAGGTATTACGACGATTTCACATTCCAGTAAAAACGTTGGTGTAAAAGCATTTGAACTATTATATGAAAAGATTAATGATGAAGAAATAGATGTGAAACATGTAGAGTTATTACCTAAATTGGTAGATAGGGAAACGACGGAATAGAGAAGGGGTGAAAATCGCTTTTCAAAAATTCGTTTGGTATAATTATGGACAATCTATGAGGGCTAAAAGGGGTTTTGATATGAGATCAAAATTAGTAAAAGTAATTCTGCTTATTACAATTGCGTCTTTCTGTTTATTTGCATACGGTTTTGTTTCAGGTGTGAATGATGTATTAAATCCGAAGGCTTCAAAATTAATTACGAAAACTGACGTAGTGGAGAAAGAAAAGAAGAAAAATGGAACGTTACAAATAGTTAGCTTAGGTGATTCGTTAACGCGCGGCGTTGGTGATAAAGAAGGAATTGGCTATATTGGACGAATGAAAGAAGATTTACAAAAAGATTATAAACAAAAAGTTGCACTAACCAACTTAGCAGTTAGTGGTGCGAAAATGCCTGATTTATTAAAACAAATTGAAAGCAGCGGCGCTCAATATTCAATTAAGCAAGCCGATGTAATTGTTTTAACAATTGGAGGAAATGATTTATTCCCAGGATGGGAATCGCTCGGAAAGATAGATTTAGAGACGTATCGTCCTGATACTGAAACGTTTCAAAATGAAGCAAAGAAAATTATAGAAGAAATTCGTAAATTAAATACAGATAGCCCTATTTTTTGGTTAGGTTTATACAATCCTTTTGAGGATGTAGAAGATTTAAAAGGGTCATCGAATATAGTTGTTGATTGGAATGCTTCTTTAGAGAAGTTAGCATTAAATGATAAAAATGTATATATTACACCTACATTCGATTTATTCCAAAATCGTGGAAAAGATTTATTATACTCCGATCATTTTCATCCGAATGAAGTAGGTTACACATATATGGCAGAGCGATTAATCCAAAATGTTGTAAGTAAATTAAAACTAGAACAAGGAGGGATAAAATGACGACGATACTTTCCGTACGAGACGTGAAGAAGGTAATTGGAAAGAAAACGCTGGTAGAAAACATTTCGTTTGATGTAAAGCAAGGGGAAGTTTTCGGCTTCTTAGGACCAAACGGAGCTGGAAAAACAACAACTATTCGAATGTTAGTCGGACTTATTAAAGCGACAGAAGGTACTATATCTGTTGGTGGTTATTCTATTAAGGAAAATTTCAGAGAAGCGATGCGTCAAATTGGAAGTATCGTTGAAAACCCAGAGCTTTATACATATTTAACTGGATGGGAAAACTTAAAGCAATTTGCGCGTATGCTTGGTGATATACCCGACGAACGTATTAGTGAAATTGCGAAAATGGTTCATTTAGACGAGCGTATTCACGATAAGGTAAAAACATACTCCCTCGGTATGAAGCAGCGTCTCGGAATTGCACAGGCGCTTCTTGGAAATCCGAAATTACTTATATTAGATGAACCGACGAACGGTTTAGATCCAGCTGGAATTAGAGAACTGCGAGAATTTATACATAAGCTTGTAAAAGAAGAGAACATGAGTGTATTTATTTCGAGTCACCTATTAAGTGAAGTACAAATGATATGCGACCGTGTCGCTATTATTCATAAAGGGAAAATGATAACAGTTGCACCTATAGAAGAATTGATCAAAACGGCGAGTGATCGTGTAGAGTGGGTTGTTACACCGATTTCCAAGGCGAAAGACATGCTAGATGCCGCTGAGGAAATAGGGGAAGTTAGTATAGAAGATGAGCGTTTACTATGTCGTATGGATGTTACGTCTATTAATGTTTGGAATAAGCGTTTTGTAGAAAACGGGATAGATGTACATAGCGTTAAAGAGCTCGTATTTACGTTAGAAGATTTATTTATTGAACTCACAAGGGGTGAGCAACATGCGTGAATTTGCGAATCTAGTTTTAAACGAATCAGAAAAGATTTACCGTAAGAAACGTATTTTCGTTGTCATGCTTATTTTAGCAATTTTGATTCCACTTTTTGTGTACGCCCAGTATCGTGAAATAGAAACAACGCAAAAAAGACTCGGCACAACTGATTGGAAAGTATCGTTGCAACAACAAATTGTTGATTCTCAGAACCGTTTGAACAACTCAAGGTTGCCAGAAGAATGGCGTGATTGGTTAAAGGTGAGGGTGGAACAGCAACAATATTATTTGGATCATGATATTAATCCGACTGCACCAGGAGCCCCGACATTTGTGAGGGCGTTTATTGAACAAGGAATAACGTTATTTATTCCATTGCTCGTTATGATTGTCGCAATTGATATCGTTTCAGGAGAACGAAGTGATGGTACGATGAAAATGCTTCTTACAAGGCCGATTCGGCGCTGGAAAATACTCCTTAGTAAATATGTGACGATGTTATTTTTCATTTCGCTCATCTTGCTTCTTGTCGGTGTGTTTGCTTACGCATTATCGGGGCTTGTATTTGGATACTCAGGATGGAATTTGCCTGTTTTAACAGGATTCGTTATTGATAAGGAGACATTAAATACGAATTTTGTACATCTTATCCCGCAGTGGCAATACATATTAATGGCGTACGGACTAGCTTGGTTTGTTGCTATTGTGGTAGGAACTATATCATTTATGGTTTCTGTGTTAATTCGAAATACACCAGCTGGTATGGGCGTTATGTTAGCTGCATTAATTGCTGGCGGAATTTTGAGTTCTTTTGCAACGTCTTGGGAAGGTGCGAAATATATTTTTAGTGTCAACTTATCGCTAACGGATTATTTATCAGGAAAACTGCCTGCATTACAAGGGTTATCAATGGGGTTTTCCTTAATGAATTTAACCGTATGGGCAGTAGTTTCCCTTATTATTTCTTTCGTAGTATTTACAAAACAAGATATGGTGAATTAATTGGATAGGAAGTGAAGGTATGAAAAATACTTTACAGAATGATTGGGGTTCATTACTGGCATCAGAGTTTGAAAAGGAATATTATCAAACATTAGCCGGATTTTTGGAAGAAGAGTACAGTACGCATGTTATTTATCCAAAGATAGAAGACATTTTTAACGCTCTGCAGTATACAAGTTATGAAAATACAAAGGTTGTTATTTTAGGACAAGATCCGTATCACGGACCGAATCAAGCGCATGGTTTAAGCTTTTCTGTACAACCGGGTATAAAAACACCGCCATCGCTGTTAAATATGTATAAAGAACTGCGAGATGAATATGGCTATGAAATTCCGAATAATGGTTATTTAGTAAAGTGGGCAGAGCAAGGAGTATTATTATTAAATACTGTATTAACAGTTCGCCAAGGTGAGGCAAATTCTCATAAAGGGAAAGGATGGGAGCATTTCACAGATCGCGTGATTGAACTGCTAAATGAACGTGAAAAGCCAGTTATTTTCATATTGTGGGGACGCCATGCACAGGCGAAGAAAAAGTTAATTACGAATACGAATCATCATATTATTGAATCCGTACATCCAAGTCCATTATCAGCAAGACGTGGTTTCTTTGGAAGTAAGCCGTACTCTAAAGTAAATGAGATTTTATCTAATAGGGATGAAAAAGAAATCGATTGGCAAATTCCAAATATATAAACGCTAAAAAGGTAGCTAACAATTATTAACTACCTTTTTACTATTACTGTTCATTTTTAAGTTTTGCATCTAGTACAAAAGTGCCGAATGGGATAACTGATGCAGCAAGTGCGCCAAGTGCCCATAAAATTGATTTACGGTGTACGATTGTTACTTGAATTACCGCAAAGATGAATAGTATGAATAAGACACCATGAGCCATACCTGTAATTTTAACAGCTGTTGCAAACCCCGCGAAATATTTTAACGGCATTGCTACAAATAATAGTAATAGGAAAGAAATCCCCTCAATTAAGCCGATTGCTCTTAATCGTCCGATTGGTGTAGATAACATGAAATAGCCTCCTTTAACGTATGCTTGTATATAGTAAATTTGTATTCTTTTTCAAAATGAAATAGTCTATTTTGTTCCATTATATACAAAAAGAAAGTTTACACTACGAGAATAGTGCAAAGTTCAAAATATAGTCACAAAAGCATGGCAATTTAAACAAAAACCTATTTGAAGTATTTGACTTCAAATAGGTTTTATGAATGAAAATATTATACAAGCGCTTCGCTTTTTAGTACGAATTTCTCTACAACCTTTGCAACGCCATCGTTCATATTTGTATCTGTAACATAGTTTGCAATTTCTTTAATATCATCTGGTGCATTGCCCATTGCAACGCCAAGACCAGCGAATTCAATCATCGCTTGGTCGTTATAGCTATCACCCATTGCGATTACTTCTTCGCGTTTAATGCCAAGTGTTTGGATTAGTTGGTTTAGGCTCGTTCCCTTCGTAACACCATGCTCAGTAAATTCTAAGAAGAATGGTTTTGAGCGCATAACGCTTAATTGACCTTCTAGTTGTTTTTGTAGTTTCTTTTCTACCTCAACAAGGCGTTCAGCCTCTTTATTCATTAATACTTTTACTACAGGTTCTTTGACTGCAGCCTTGAAATTATCAACTTCAATAATTGGCATACCAGTAATTTCGCCCTCAATTTCAGTATAAGGATTATTTTCTTCTGTTACGATATCATCGCCAATATAAGTATGAATCCAAACGTCTTCATCTTTACTAATTTCAAATAGGTTGTGAACGATTTCAGGAGATAGAGTACTACTAAAGATTTCTTCATTTGTTTTACAGTTAATAATTTTTGCGCCGTTAAAAGATAGAATAAAGCTACCGTATTCTTCTAAACGAAGCTCTTTCGCGACGTTGCGCATACCAAACGTTGGACGCCCAGAAGCAAGTACAACTTTAACTCCTTGCTCTTGTGCTGTCATTAAAGCCTCTTTCGTACGAGGTGAAATTGTATGGTCATCGCGTAATAAAGTATCATCTAAATCTAAAACAATCATTTTATAAGTCATATGGGAAATTCCTTTCTTTGTTTAAATAGAAATAAATTTTTATGAAGGTATTGGGGAATATATAGTAAGACATCGAACCTCTTCGCATGAAATCAGGTGAAGTCTTGCATTGTTAGTATAAATTATCATGAGCGTGTTGCCCATGATAATTTATCATTATCGTAACAACTCTAAAGGTAGAGTGCAATAATGGAAGTTTTCCAATTTACGATAGTTGTTTTTCGTTAGAACGAGAAAATAGTATTTCCAGTAAGATAGCCATTACAGATCCAAGAACAAGACCATTACTCAAAAATGATGCTAAAAATGGTGGTAGTGTAGAAAAAGCCCCTGCTGGAACAAACATAACTCCGATTCCTGTAAAGATTGAAAGACCTGCTACTTTAAATAATTGTTCTTTATTTTGTACAGTGTCATATTCGCGAAAAGCGAGACCAATCATGCTTGCAAATACAGGATAAATTGCAGCATATCCAACTGCGACAGGGATTGCTGCAAAGAATGAAGTAATCTTTGGGAATATACTAACAAGAATAATAAAGCTTGACCCTAACATAAATGGGAGGCGTTTATAAATATTAGTCGTTGCGATAAACCCTGCTGATCCAGAAATGGCAACAGGACCAATGGCTGAAAATAGACCACCTAGTAATTGATTTATTCCTGTTATAATGCCAGCTTGTTTGAAGCGGTCTGAAGCGGCATCTTCTTCATACTTAGAAACAACCTTTTGTACAACGCGAATACTTGCTAACATATTTGTTAGAAGTAGTAGCGTGACGAAAACTACTGTAATTGCCATGTTCCATTCAATGCGGGGCATCCCGAAAACAAATAGCGATGGAAGACGAATTATATCTGTCACAGGTGTTACTGGATTAGATAATCCGAAGCACGCGAATAATATCCAGCCGCAGACGATACTGAAAAGAACGGAATATTGTCCAATAATAGGTAGCTTCATAATGAAAAAAGATAGTAAAATAACAATGAGTGAAAGAATAAATACCTTTGGCTGTACTTCTGTATGTTGTCCATCAAGGCCAAACATGCCTTTTAAGAAGGAGCCACTAAGTTGTGCGACAAGAAGGAATAAATACGTTCCAATTACTGTCGGTGTAAAGTAACGAACTAGTTTATCAATAAGTCCAAAAACACTAAGAATAATACAAATGATGCCACTTAATAGGAAAGCGTACTGAAGGACCTTAAGTGTTTCATTACTTGATCCAAATAATACGACACCTAAGCTTGCATAAAGGGAGAAAATTCCCCACCAAAGGCCTGCAGGGCCTTCTTGAATAGGAAGTTTATGACCGAATATAGCTTGTAAGAGGCCGGCAAAACCGAGAACAAATAATGTCCTTTGTACAAACGCGATAGCTTCAGCACCATCAAGACCGTAACTAGTTGCGACACTAATTGGTACAATAAGACTTCCAGCTAAAATAAATAGTGCCCATTGCAAGGCAGAAAGAAATAGCTTCATTAATATCAACCTCTTTCATAGATTCCGTTTCTAGTATATACGTATTTCATTTCCTCTGGCAAAGATTGTAGATAGAGAAAAGAGTTGAAACATAATATGAATGCACGTAAGCAATTATGGATAGCAGTTATATGTATGACCTTTGTTGTAATTCTAGGAACGCTAGGATTTATGACAATTGAAGAGATTAGCTTGTTTCAAGCATTTTGGATGACGATGATTACGGTATTAACTGTTGGATATGGTGATGCGGTTCCTGTGACACAGGCGGGAAAAGTTTTTGCGCTTCTTATTATACCTGTTGGTGTCGGTATCGTTACATATGCAATTGGGGTAGTAGCAGCTATGATTATTGAAGGGAATTTATTTCATGCAGTACGGAGGAAGAAGATGGATAAACAAATAGCACAGTTAGAAAATCATATTATAGTATGTGGTTGCGGAAGAGTAGGGCTTCAAGTTGTACATGAATTACAGGAAAAGAAAATCCCGTTTGTAGTTGTGGATAAAGATGGAAGTACATTCGAACAGGAAAAACTTTTATATGTACATGGAGATGCAACTGAAGATCACGTTTTACATAATGCTGGAATTTCAAAGGCAGCTGGTCTAGTTGCTATCGTAGCAAACGATGCTGAAAATGTATTTATTACATTAACGGCAAGAGGGCTCAATGATGCAATTAAAATAGTAGCAAGAGCTGAAAAACCAGAAACAGAAGAGAAATTACGGCGCGCTGGTGCAAATAAGGTTATTAATCCATCTAGTATGGCAGGAATTCATATAGCGAAAGGTATTGCGAATCCGTTAACAGTTCATTATATTGATACAGTATTGTATGGAGTGGAGCAATCATTTGTAATTGAAGAAATTCAAGTTGGTAAAGATTCTATCTTAGCCAATAAATCGTTACTAGAGAGTAATGTGAGAAATCAATTTGATGTAACGATTTTAGCGATTTTAAGAGATGGGGAAATTATCCACAATCCGACAGGGCAGGAAAAACTGCAAGAACATGATATGATAATAGTATTTGGTTCAGTTGAGAAACTGGGGCAATTTGAGAAAGAACTACAAAGTAAGAGGTGACAAGGAATGCAAGTATCTAGCGATAAGATTTTAAATAAAATGGCGAATGAAATTGCAAAGGCGAAAAGTAGTGAAGGACAGCAATCAAAAGAGCATTTATTAGTTGTACGTGCTTTATGTGATTTATTATTAGATGAACAAGTTGAGTCACATACGTATAGGGAACCACAAGTTCAATCACAAGTAATCGGATCTCAACCTATGACGACAGTTCAACCAGTTATGCCAGTTTCTGGAGAAAAAGTATATATAAAAGAAAATGATGCAAACGGTAATTCTTTATTTGATTTTTAAAAGTAAAATCGTTTGGCTTATATGTGAAAATTGCTTATGATAAAGGTAAAAAAGGGGAATTAAGATGAAAATTTTCTTTTTACTAGGTTGTATTGCAGCGGGACTATCTGTTGCATTAGGGGCTTTTGGAGCACATGGTTTAGAAAATAAAATTTCTGCAAAAATGTTAGAAGTGTGGAAGACGGGCGTTACATATCAAATGTTTCATGCAGGGGGATTATTCGTAGTTGCTTTATTAATGGATAAGATTCAATCGTCGCTTTTAAGCACTGCTGGTTGGCTTATGGTAGCCGGGATTATTATGTTCTCAGGCAGTCTTTATGCATTAAGTACGACAGGCATTAAGTTCTTTGGTCCAATTACACCGCTTGGTGGTGTAGCGTTTATTGTGGCGTGGATTTTAGTCGGAACTGCAGTTGTAAAAGGGTTATAAAAAAACAAAAGCTGGCATTTGCCAGCTTTTTTTTATGACCTTGGAGCATAAGTTGCTTGTTGACCAGGTAAATACGCAATTTCTCCTGGGAATTCTACATAATCTAAGTAAATCATTAGTAGTAAATAGCGCTTTCCAGATTTTGGTTCACTAATAACGATATGATCACGGCCAGCTGCCTCGATAATCCCTGTATAAGATTGTGTACCAAGCGAACTACCACGTTCATAAGTCATTACAACTGTAGCTGGTTTACCCTTGTTTAAACGAAGGATATTTTCAATATACGATTGCTCTATTGGCAGCATACCTTGAGACACTGCATATTGAGCTTGAGCAGCTTGTTGTTGCATTGCTTGCTGTTGCTGTTGTTGCTGTTGTTGCTGTTGTGGAGTCATTTGTTGCGGTTGCATATAAGTTCCAGATGGTTGATAAAAACCTGTTCCGTTGTATGGATTTTGTTGCTGTGCCATTTAAAAATCCCTCCTCATTTTCATTCCTTAATATACGCTAGGACAATCCTCACCAGATGGCTGGAAGAAGCAATGCTTTTTAAAGCGACCAGAATTTTGTTGGTTATACCAAGTTGGTGGACAAGGACCTTCAGGTCTAAAAAACCATAGGGCAAAATTGGCAGGCCAAAAACGTTGTCCTTGAATGGTTCGCCGCGCTAAGGCGATATCTTGTTCCCTTGCTCGTTGATAAAAGTACCCTTTTTGAGTTGCCTCAAAACCACCAGGATTTTGATAAACCATTTGACGTAAATTACGTATTTTTTTAAAATCTAAACAATTTCCGCGGACACGATTTACGCCAACGTTTCCGACCATCAGCATACCTTGTTGCCCTTCTCCTTCGGCCTCAGCACGCATGAGTCTAGCTAATAACTTAACATCTTCTTCTGTATAAGCAATAACGCCCATTATGTGTCACCTCTCTTTTGGGAATGCATTGTAGAAAGAGGTTTATTTCTAGATGAAGTGTGGAACAATTACTAGTTCATACGTATGAGAAAAAGGACCTAGATATGACAACCAAACAAAGTTTTATATTTAGAGGGGAAAATAAAAAAAAGCTAGCGCGGGCTAGCTTTTTTTATTAAAACACTTTAGACCATAAGCCTGAGAAGAAATCACCAACGGAACGCATTGTTAAAACGAACCAATTTGCTTTTTCTACTTCTTCAGTCGTTTTTGCAGTAACTTTCATACTTTTGTTTCCGTCTAAGAAACCGTATTTATCAGTTGATTCTAAAACGATTGAACCTACTTTTGCATCTTTTTTAATAGGAGCGACTAAATTTCCATCTTCAGCGAGTGATTTATCGGCTTCAGCTGAAATTTTGTAAGATGGTGTGTTACCTTTTGCAGTAACTACTGTCACTTCTTTTTCTGGTGCAACTGTTACGTAGTCTTCTTTTCCTTTTACTACAGAAATTTTGTTGTTTTTATCTATTTTTAGTTTTTGTTTTTCGAAGTTATTAAATCCATATTCAATTAATGCGCGAGATTCTGTGAAACGTTCGTCCATTGATTTCGTTTTAATAATAACAGAAATAAGACGTAAATCACCGCGTTTTGCTGTAATGGTAAAACCATAGCCGGCTGTATCGGAACTTCCTGTTTTTAAACCATCTGATCCTTCGTAAGCAAAGGCAGCACCTGGTAACATCCAATTCCAATTTTCCATACGAATTGGTTTTGGATGATTATCTGGGAAGTTTCTAAATCTTTGTTTTGTATCCTCTAGCATTTCTGGATACTTTGTAATAATTGTTTTTGAAAGAATACCCATATCGCGAGCTGATAAAGAGTTTTCTCCATTCGGATCAGTTCCTTCAGGATGTTTTCCTTTTAAATCAGCATTATTTAATCCAGTAGCGTTTACAAATTTATATTTCTTTAACCCTAGTTTTTTCGCATGTTCATTTGCAACATTTAAGAAGTTTTTCTCGCTTCCTGCAAGAAGTTCCGCTAAAGCAATACTAGATCCATTCGCAGAAAAGATAACAATAGAATGATATAATTCTCTTACCGTATATTGGCGTCCTTTCTCAAATGGAACGTTAGAGAATTCATTATTACGTGAGACTTCGTAAGCATAATCAGAGATGTTTACTTTCGTATCCCAAGTAATTTTACCTTCCTTAATCGCTTCTAAAACGGCATAAACAACAATTAATTTTGACATACTAGCGATAGCTAGTAATTCATCTGGATTTTGTTCATGCAGTATTTTTCCTGTATCTGCATCAAATAGAAGTGCAGCAGCTGCCTCTATATGTATTTTTTCTTCCGCATGGGATGTTGTTACTCCTAAGGAAGAAAATGACAATAAAAGCAATAGTAAAATAGACAAGATTTTCTTCATATACATTATCACCTTCGCATCGTTATTAGCATATAGCTCGTACCATTTTAGCATAAATTTGGATATTGGAAGGTTACAATTTTGCAAGAAATTCGAAAAAATGTCTATTTTTGTTGATAATTGATGAAAAAAGGGGATTTTCGGGAGAAATATATTAAATATGAAAAAAAGGAACGAATTTCGTTCCTTTTTCGATATTATACGTGTAAAAATTTCGCTACTTTTTCGTCTGGTAAAATGTTTCCGACAAAGAATGTACCAAATTCACCGTAGCGGGCACTTACTTCATCGAAGCGCATTTCATATATAAGTTTCTTAAATTGAAGAACATCGTCAGCGAATAATGTTACACCCCACTCAAAATCGTCGAATCCGACTGAGCCTGAAATAACTTGGCGTACTTTACCTGCGTACTGGCGACCGATTTTGCTATGACTGTACATAAGTTTCTTACGTTCTTCCATAGGAAGCATGTACCAGTTGTCATTACCTTGGCGACGCTTGTCCATTGGATAGAAACAAATGTGATTTGCTTTCGGTAACTCAGGATATAAGCGAGCTAAGATTTGTGGGTTTTGGTATGGATCTTCATCAGCTGGAAGGTAGTTACTTAGTTCAACAACAGATACGTAAGAATATGCAGGAACCATATATTCAGCTAATGTTGTTTTATTTAATTCTGTCTCAATTTCATTTAACTCTTCCATTGTTGGACGCAAGATCATAAGCATAATATCTGCTTTTTGACCAACAACCGTATACATTGCATGGCTACCTTTTTTTGCAGTAGCTACTTCGTTCCATTTTTCAACGACATTTAAAAATTCAGACACTGCTTGTCCGCGTTCGTCGCTAGATAATGTTTTCCATGCTGCCCAATCAATAGAACGTAAATCATGTAAACAATACCAGCCATCTAACGTTGTTGTTGCTTCACTCATTCTATTCACCTCAGTTAATGATATTTTACACGTTAACTATAGCATATATAGGTTTAAAATCATCTATATAAAGTTTCGACGCATAAAATTGTCACATTTATATGTAATGAAAAACGGGAGAAAATAAGGCTTAAATAGGCTTTATTTCTAGGCTGAATTTTATGAAAATATAATCATTTTTATTTTATCTATTTTTTGGGGGCTATAAGTTTAAAATATAGATGAAAAGAAGTATTCTTAAAGGTAGAGTTTTTTAACATTTGTAGGAGGGTTTATTCGTGAGCAATTTATTTACAACAGTAAAAGAAAAAGTTCAAGGAAAAGGCATTTCTATCGTACTTCCTGAAGGAACTGATGAAAGAATTTTAGGCGCTGCAGAGCGTTTAGCAAAAGAAGAACTAGTAAAACCAATTTTAGTTGGTAATAAAGAAGAAATTAGCGCGAAAGCTGCTAGCATGAACTTAACATTAGCAGGCGTTGATATTTACGATCCAGCTACATACGAAGAAATGGATGCAATGGTAGCATCTTTCGTTGAACGCCGTAAAGGTAAAGCAACAGAAGAAGACGCTCGCAAAATCCTTAAAGACGAAAACTACTTCGGTACAATGCTTGTATACATGGGCAAAGCACACGGTTTAGTAAGTGGTGCAGCTCATTCTACAGCTGATACAGTTCGTCCAGCACTTCAAATTATTAAAACAAAACCAGGCGTTACAAAAACTTCTGGCGTATTCATCATGGTACGTGAAGAAGAGAAATATGTATTCGCTGATTGCGCAATTAACATTGCACCAAACAGCCAAGATTTAGCTGAAATTGGTATCGAAAGTGCGAAAACTGCTGAACTATTCGGTATTGATCCACGCGTTGCTATGTTAAGCTTCTCTACAAAAGGTTCTGCGAAATCTCCAGAAACAGAAAAAGTTGTAGAAGCAACTCGCATTGCAAAAGAAATGGCTCCTGAATTAACTTTAGATGGAGAATTCCAATTCGATGCGGCATTCGTACCATCTGTAGCTGAGAAAAAAGCTCCAGGTTCTACAATTAAAGGTGATGCTAACGTATTCGTATTCCCAAGCTTAGAAGCTGGTAATATCGGTTACAAAATCGCTCAACGTTTAGGTAACTTCGAAGCAGTAGGACCAATCTTACAAGGTTTAAACATGCCTGTAAACGACCTATCTCGTGGATGTAACGAAGAAGAAGTGTACAAGTTAGCTTTAATTACAGCGGCTCAAGCACTTTAATTTTATAACGAATTGATATGAAAAATGACCATCCTATTTCGTGTATAACGGAATAGGATGGTCATTTTTGTTTTTTATTAAAGAATTAAGTAGTTTTAAATTATTAGGGGATATATATAATTTCAATAAGGGGAGGGAGCACGATGACAGTACATTATTTTATTGCTGCGGATAAAGAATTACCAGCAGTGAATGTAGGAATGGATGAAGGGGATAAAAATATAGAACCGTTTTTTATTAATTTATATGAAGAAGAGTTCGTAGAGATAGTTACATTAGAAACGAACTATGAGCCAATAAGAAAGCATTTTAATAAAATGTTTGTATACGAAATATATGGGTATTTATCTAGACCAGGCGGAAGTGTAAGGACATTATTTAATTACATAAATTGCAATTTAAACGATGGTGAAGAAATAGAAATCTATAGTTGTCTAGATGGAGAAGAAGCACACGAAAAAGATGATATGTTACAAATTACAATCGACTTGAAGAATCTTCAATTTGGTAAACATATTAAACTAAATAAGAAAAAATATATTGAGCAATTAGGGGATACATTTTTCTTAGAAGATAAACAATTTGTTGTGGTTAAGAAATAAAAGCATTTATATAAAAAATAGAAACCGTCGCTATTATAGCGACGGTTTCTATTTTTCTAAGCCAAGTGCCTTATTGTTACGATCAATAATACGTTGTAAATTCGTCTCGTATAAAGGAATTTCATCTAATGTTAGCTGAGATGGTGTTAACTTTGGAGCGAATTGCTGCAACGTTTTTAAAAGACGCATCATTAAATCTTGCACTGTAATTGTTTCGCCAAGTAATTCAGATAGTGAAGCCATCGTGCTCGGCACAATTTCAGGATACGTAAATCGCGTTTCTTCTCCTTGAATTGCTACGTTGTAAAAATCACGAACGAGTGCGGCACGCTCAGAACCGCTTCCTGTAGCACATAGGTAAATTTGTACAGCAACGCCACCGCGAATACGGCGTTGTGAAATACCAGCGAATTTTTGATTACGAATACTTAAATCGTAGCTACCAGGACAGTAAGAACCAACAATTTCTTTTGCCTCGATAGTAACATCGTAATCGTTTAACATTTCCTTAATTAAATGCCACATCGTATCGTACCCAAGATCAATATCAATACCTTTTTCTGTTTCTTGGAATAAAAGTGATACGTTTAAAACACCTTCATCAAGTACGACCGCAAGTCCACCAGAATTACGAACGATAACATTAAAGTTGTTTTGTTTTAAAAAGGAAATACCTTCTTCTAAATGTGGTAGGCGTGAATCTTGAATGCCTAGAACAATTGTATTGTGATGAACCCAAGAGCGCATTGTTGCAGCTGATTCGCCATTTCCAATACTTGTGCATAATGTGTCATCCATTGCGAATGACTGCAATGCATGGAATGTTGGTCCTAAACTAGACTGATCCACAATACGCCACTCTGGCTGAGATAAAATCGAACGGGAATTGCTCATTTAACTAACCCCTTATCTTTAAAATGACAATCTCTATTATAGCAAAAAAGAGGGAAGAAGGTTTTGGAAAGGAATCTTCTTGGCTAAGAATGATAAAGGGGGATTCTAAATTCGAAGAAGCATACATAGTTGAAGTGAAATAAAAAAGGATGCACATATGCATCCTTTTTATTCTGCGATTTTTTCTAAATTACCGTTTCGATCCATTCGGAAAGATGTTTGTGAGCGTTCCTCATCATCCATTACTGCCAATTTGCGAGCTCGGTTCATAATATTCATAAGTGTTTCGTAATCTTCTTGTACAGTATGAGATTGCTTTTCTAATTTTTCTAGTTTCTTTTCTAGTTCTTCATTTCGTAGCATTTGCGCTTTTATTTCTTGTTTCAATCTCGTATTCTCGTTTTCAAGAGCTGTTACTTTTATATTTGAAGATCCAACTGTTTGTAAAAAGTAAATAACATCTTGCATTGTTATTGAGCTTTTTGAAGCAGGAACAGTCGGTTCTTGATATGGGATAGTTTCTTTATATTGAACAGCTGTTTCGTATGGTACTAGTTCTTCATAATCATTTACCGCTTCTGAAGCTGGTGGTGTATAAAGTAAACGTTTTTTTGCTTGTTCACCGCTCGCAGCACGCATTTTATCTTTACGATGTTTTTTTGCTAGTTGAAGAGCTTGTTCATAGCTATAGCGAACAACAGCATTCCAGCGAAAACCACAAGCAGCTGATGTACGATTTAACTGATCTCCTACTTCTTCAAATGCATTTAATTGAGTACTTCCTTCTCGAACATGGCGAAGTACCGTTTCAGCAAGTAATAAATCGTCCTCGTCTGTCCAAGCATCTTGTCTCACTTTCATAGATTCAACTCCCTTTCTTTTTATGAACTTCCTATTTTTATAATGGGCAAAAAAACGAGCTTTTATACAAAGCTTTTAAAAATATGGTAGATTTCGATGAAGGGAAGAAATTTTGTCGTGAATGATGAAAGCACTTGTAGGAGAAAATATACATAATATGTAGCTTTACATAAGGGTAGAGCTATATGGGGAGACTTGCAACAAGCCTCAAAGAGCGGTAAAATACCATTTAGTGTTTATTTTTAAATGTACTTGTGAAAAGTTTAAAATAGAGGAAGTGTTATATAGTGGGAAACGAATTTCGTGTGTGCGATGATTGTCAGGCGACGAATGTTAAAACGTTAATTCCGAAGTTAAAAAAGGTAGATTCATGTGCAACGATTGAAGTTGGATGTCAATCATACTGCGGTCCTGGTCGTAAAAAATCATTTGCATTTGTAAATAATCGTCCAGTTGCAGCACCAACAGAAGATGAATTAATTTTAAAAATTGAAGCGAAGTTAAATAAGTAAGAAAAAGAAGAGTGAACAGATTACTCTTCTTTTTTTATGATTATAAAACGAGATGGGATATTAAATGAGGATTTTGTATAGGTTCGTATTTCAAAATAATGGTTGACAGCCTTTTGGAGCGGTAGGTAGAATAGAAAGTGTGATTCTGAGAATCATTATCAAGAAAGGGTCGATTCACCTATTTTTTTTATTACTATTTGAGAATAAATTTCATTTCAATAAATATATGTGTTGGTTAGGATGGTTGAGGGATGGAAGCGAGCGCAAGGAGTATAGAGCAGCAAGAAGTGAATGTTAAAGAGATTAAGAGCAGACCGCTCATTGCTTCTATTATATTAATAGTGGGCACAATTTTGTTAGCTTTAAGTATGGCGGTTTCTATTTCGTTTGGTGCAGCAGATATTAGTTTAAAGACTGTATGGCAAGCTGTGTTCCAGTTTGACGGTTCTATAACGCACCATAACGTAATTCAAGAATTACGCATGCCTAGAGCAATAGGGGGCGTAGTTGCAGGTGCCTTTTTAGCGGTATCAGGAGCAATTATGCAAGGCATGACACGAAATCCACTTGCATCACCATCGTTAATGGGAATTACAGATGGAGCTGTATTTGGAATTGCAATTATGTATGCATTTTTCCCTAATTCACCCTATTTAATGTTTGTTATCGCATCTTTTATTGGAGCTGCGTTTGGTGCGAGCATTGTATATGGTATTGGGTCTTCTTCACCAGGTGGATTAACGCCTGTAAAATTAGCCTTAGCTGGTGCGGCAATTAGTGCTTTATTAGGGGCAATTTCATCTGGAATTGCACTGTACTTCAACCTTGCCCAAGAGGTAAGTATGTGGAATGCAGGCGGTGTTGCCGGAGTGAAATGGCAAAGTATTAATATGTTAGTGCCGATTGGTCTAGTTTGTCTCATTATTGCAATTATGATGTCGAGATATATTACCATTTTAAGCTTTGGTGAAGAAATCGCGATTGGACTTGGTCAAAATACGACATTAATTAAATTTATCGGAACAGTACTTGTTCTTGTATTAACAGGTTCTGCAGTTTCTATGGCAGGATCGGTTGGATTCGTTGGACTTGTAATTCCGCATATGACTCGTTTCCTTGTAGGCTCAGACTATAGATGGGTTATCCCGTGTTCTGCGGTCTTAGGTGGATTGTTAATTGAATGTGCAGATATGTTATCTCGTATTATTAATCCACCATTTGAAACCCCAATTGGAGCAATTACAGCGCTAATTGGGGTTCCATTCTTCCTCTACTTAGCACGTAACGAAGGGAGAGGAAAAATGTGAGGACGAGTGTCTTAACAAAAAAGAATATTTCAATTTTAACGATTTTAGTAGGATTAATCGTTGCTGTATTTTTAGTAAGCTTAAATACAGGAACATTTAAAATACCTCCAATGGATGTATTAAAGTCATTAGTTGGATTAGGTGCAGAAGATCAGTCTGTTATTTTATTTGAATTTCGTATGCCACGTATGGTTATTGCTATATTAGTTGGTTCTGCATTAGCTATGTCAGGAGCGATTTTGCAAGGTTTATCACGAAATCCACTCGCTGATCCAGGTATTATAGGTATTAACGCTGGAGCGGGATTAACAGTTGTTGTATTCGTCTACTTTTTCTTTGGAAAAGTTGGAACTGGTACACTTTTATCTGTATTTATCCTTCCATTCTTCGCGCTAGTTGGAGCGATATTAGCAGCGGTTATTATTTATTTACTCGCATGGAAAGATGGCGTTTCATCGACTCGATTAATACTTGTAGGTATCGCGGTTGCAGCGGGATTTGGAGCTGTTAGTTTAATTTTCTCTATGAAGATGACATCTAACGATTTCCGCTTTGCCACGATTTGGCTAGCGGGAAGTCTGTGGGGTACAGATTGGAAATTCGTACTAAGTGTACTTCCGTGGATGGTTATTTTCTTACCACTTGCCATTAGTAAAGCGCACATATTAAATGTAATGAATTTAGGCGACTCTACAGCAGTTGGCCTTGGCGTAAACGTAGAAAAGGAAAGACGTAAATTATTATTTATTGCAGTTTGTTTAGCTGGCGCATCTGTTGCTGTTGCGGGCGGAATCGGCTTTATCGGTTTAATGGCTCCGCATTTAGCGAGACGCCTCGTTGGTGGTAAACATCAAATTATGTTACCAACAGCTGCATTAATAGGAACGTTCTTGCTTTTATTTGCAGATGTAATTTCAAGAAGTGTGTTACCAACTTCAGAAATACCGGTCGGTCTTGTTATTTCTGTAATTGGCGCACCATATTTCATATATTTACTTATGAGGACAAAATAAAGGGAGGCTTTTTGTATGGCAACTTTAGCAGTTGATTCGGTATCTGTTGGCTATAATGAAGGGTTAATTATAGATGGATTAACAGTTGAAATTCCGGAAGGGAAAATTACAACGATTATTGGACCAAATGGTTGTGGGAAATCCACATTATTAAAAACGGCTTCTCGTATTTTGAAAGCAAAACGAGGTACTGTTTATCTTGATGGAAAAGCAATTGAGAAACAGCCAACAAAAGAAATCGCAAAGAAAATGGCGATCTTACCACAAACTGCAGAAGTGCCAACGGGCCTTACTGTGTTTGAACTTGTTTCATATGGACGTTTTCCTCATCAAAAAGGATTTGGAACATTGAAAGAAGAGGATTATCGCTACATTCATTGGGCACTTGAAGTGACGGGAATGACAGAATTCGCAAATCGTCCAGCAGAAGCTTTATCAGGTGGTCAGCGTCAACGTGTATGGATTGCGATGGCTCTTGCACAAGGAACAGATTTACTCGTGTTAGATGAACCAACAACATACTTAGATATGGCTCATCAACTTGAAGTATTAAACTTACTGAAGAAGTTAAACCAAGAAGAAGGTAGAACGATTGTTATGGTCATTCACGATTTAAATCATGCTTCTCGTTTCTCTGATCATATGATTGCATTAAAAGCTGGGAAGTTAATGAAACAAGGAACACCAGATGAAGTTATGACAAGTGAAACGCTTCGTAATGTATTTGAGATTGAAGCGCAAATCGTTCCATGTCCAGTAAACTGTAAACCAATTTGCTTAACATACGATTTAACGATGATTAGTAATCAATTGCGTAAAAAAGCATAATTAATAGAATGTCCCCCTCTTAAAGAGGTAAGAGGGGGGGATTCTAATGGACGTTGAGCTTCTTATTGATGAATGGGAAGTTGAACGCCCGTTAGAATGGGCTATAAACAACAATTAATAAAAATATATTAATTAAATGTTGTTTTTGTTTCTTATAGTTAAATGCAAATTATAAGAGAAATACAGCTAGAAGGAGTGGGAATATGAAGAAATTTAAAACGGCACTATTAGCAATGGTACTAGTTGTTACTTCTGTACTATTTGCGGCTTGTTCTTCTAACAAAGAAGAAAAGAAAGCAGATGCGAAGACTGAAGAGCGCACTGTACAACACGCAAAAGGGGAAATTAAAATTCCTGCAAATCCAAAGAAAATCGCTGACCTTAGTGGTTCAACAGAAGAATTATTAATTTTCGGTATGAAACCGATTATTACTGCAAATACAACACAAGAAAAAATTGATGGACATATCGCGAAGAAATTAGAAGGTGTAAAACCAGTTGGTTCTGCTTGGGGCGATAAAATTAACATTGAGGCAGTAGCTGCTGCAAAACCAGATTTAATTCTTGTAAACAATCGTCAAGAAAAGATCTACGATCAATTATCTAAAATTGCACCAACAGTTATGTTAAAAACTCCACTAGACCAATGGCGTCCAAAATTCGAAGAAGTAGGTCAAATCTTCGGTAAAGAGAAAGAAACAAAAGAATGGTTCAAGCAGTATGATGAAAAAGCAAGCAAATTACATGACAAAATCATCGCAAAAACTGGCGATGCAACATTCATGAAAATGGCTGCATATCCAAATGCATTCCGCGTATACGGTGACTACGGTTACGGTAGCGTAATCTTTAATGACTTAAAATTACCAGCAGTTAAAGGTACACCAACTGATAAACCGCTAGTACAAGTACAAAAAGAAGCTTTAATCGATTACAACCCAGATTACTTATTCGTATTTACAACTGGTGACGGTTCTCAGCGTCTAAAAGAATTCCAAGAAGAATCAATTTGGAAAAACATGAACGCTGTTAAAAACAATCACGTATTCACAATTAGCAATGAAGACCTAAACAAAGGATACTTCCCACTAGGTAAAGAAATGATCTTAGACGAAGTTGCTGAGTTTGTTTTAGGAAAATAATATACAAAAAGAAATCACTTTTACTTCGGTAAAAGTGATTTTTCTTTATATACAAGGAATTAATATAGTCTTTCATTTCTTTCTGTTTCCTATATCGTTTATAATATATAGTAAGAATGCAGTAAAGAAAGGGGGATGTCGGAAGGTGGTATATTTAAACGACAAACTCAGCGAAACAAAAGTGTTTAAAGACCCAGTACATAAATATGTGCACGTGCGTGATCGTGTTATTTGGGATTTAATCGGAACGAAAGAATTTCAACGCTTGCGCCGTATTAAGCAGCTTGGAACGACATTTTTTACATTTCACGGTGCAGAGCATAGTCGCTTTACTCATTCGTTAGGTGTATATGAAATTATTCGTCGTATGATTGATGATGTGTTTGATGGCAGACCAAATTGGAATGCTGAAGATAGATTATTATGTTTATGTGCGGCATTACTTCATGATGTCGGCCACGGCCCATTTTCTCACTCGTTTGAAAAAGTATTTTCGTTAGATCATGAGAAATTTACGCAAAAGATTATCGTTGGCGATACGGAAATTAATGATGTGTTAAGCCGTGTTGATAAGGAGTTTCCACAAAAGGTAGCAGATGTAATTGCGAAAACATCTACTAATAAACTAGCGATTAGTATGATTTCAAGCCAAATTGATGCTGATCGTATGGATTATTTATTAAGAGATGCTTATTTCACAGGTGTAAAGTATGGCAACTTTGATATGGAACGTATACTGCGTGTCATGCGTCCATATGGGAATCAAGTAGTCATTAAAAATAGTGGTATGCATGCTGTAGAGCATTATATTATGAGCCGTTATCAAATGTATTGGCAAGTATATTTCCATCCGGTAACGCGTAGTGCAGAAGTTATTTTAACGAAGATTTTACATCGAGCGAAATCATTGCATGAGAAGTACTATACTTTTAAATATCATCCTGTTCACTTCTACTCTTTATTTGAAGAAGAGGTAACAGTAGAGGATTATTTAAAGCTAGACGAGAACGTTATGTATTATTACTTCCAAGTATGGCAAGACGAAGAAGATCCAATTTTAAGTGATTTATGCCGCCGATTTATGAATCGAAATCTATTTAAGTATGTAGAGTTTACGGATAGGCACGGTTTAGATAATTGGATGGAGCTAAGTAGCTTATTTAAAAAGATTGGATTAGATCCAGAGTATTATTTAGTTGTTGATTCAACATCGGATTTACCGTATGACTTTTACCGCGCAGGAGAAGAAGAAGAGCGTCTGCCAATCTTACTCCTTATGCCTAACGGGGAACTTAGAGAGCTTTCACGTGAATCGGATATTGTTGAGGCGATTACGGGTAAGAAGAGAACGGATCAAAAGTTATTTTATCCGCATGATTTAATCTATGAAGATGGAAGAAAAGGAAAATATAAAGAAAGAATTATCGAGTTGTTAGAAGGAAAAAAATAAGAAGCAGCTAATGGCTGCTTCTTATGAAAAACTTGAAATTATTTGTCGCTTAAGCGTTTTCCGCCAACTGCATAATGGTTTTTAGACATTTCTTCGATGAAAACAACGATGTTTTCTTCAGGAGCACCAGTTGTTTCGCTTACTGCTGCGGTTACTTTCTCAGCAAGAGCTTTCTTTTGTTCTTCTGTGCGTCCTTCTAGCATTTTCACTGTTACGTATGGCATGTACAATCGCTCCTTTTATGTAAGTTACACTCTTATTATAGCGGATTATGAGGAAGAACAATCGAAAAAACAAATATTTTCTTTTTTTGACATATGGAAGAGGAGATGAAGTATGGATCAGTTATTTAGATACCCGTTGCACCAAATTCCGTTGGTAGCAATGGCAATTATTATTGCGCTATCTGTGCATGAATTTGCACATGCGTATGTTGCATATAAATTTGGAGATGATACAGCGAAAAAACAAGGGCGTTTAACATTATCGCCGATGGCTCACTTAGATCCTATCGGGATGATTGCTGTATTAATTCTTGGATTCGGTTGGGCAAGACCAGTGCCTGTTAACCCGTATAATTTCAAAAGACCGCGTCTTGCAGGAATATTAGTTTCTATTGCAGGACCGATAAGTAATTTAATTTTAAGTGCAATAGGTTTAATTATTTGGTATAGCCTATTAACATTTGGAGTATTAGATTCCATTCCATTTGCAGTAGCAGATACGTTAGCTCAATTTTTCCAAATTTTTATTATGCTTAATATTGTTTTACTTGTATTTAACTTATTACCGATTCCACCACTTGATGGATATCGCGTTGTTGAAGATTTAGCACCAGCAAATGTGCGTGCAAAAATGACTCAGTATGAAAAGTATGGATCAATTGCTTTGTTAATTCTTGTTATTACACCGCTTAGCAATTACACAATTCAGCCTATTTTCAATGTTGTTATTCCGTATGTATTAGTATTTTTACAAAATATCATTGCGCCTATTTTCGGGCTTTTATAATCATTAAGCGAGGAGGAAGTTACATATGACAGAGAAAAAGAAAAAGATTGGTTTTAATATTGTAAAGAATGACTCAACAGATGGACATGGTGGGTTTGGAGTTGGAGCATTAAGTCTAGAAAATATTTCTCCTGTATTTGTTGATGTATTAGAAAAAACTGCGTTCGTTGATATTGGTGCGATGCATGCGCGTAGCACAGTAGAAAAAGGAATTAAGTTTTTAACAAATAAAGATGAAGTTCCAAACGGAAAACCATTTTGGCTTGTTTGGGTAACGATTGAAAGAACGGCAACCGGTGCTCATTATGCAGGTGTAACAGCTTGTGAAATGACAGTAGACCGTGAAATTCGCCGCGGATATAAATCACTTCCAGAGCATGTAAACAAAATGGATAAATCATTAAAGCGTCACATTATGGTTGACCATATGGATGAATCATCTAAAAAAGTACTTGGTGCATTTTTAAAAGAGCATAACGAAGCAATTTGGAACGAATCTAGTGAAGAATTGCGTCATGCATTATTAGGTGAATAAAAATAGCTGACGGGTTTCCGTCAGCTATTTTTTTACCACGGGAGATATTTCTTCCACCAACTTGCTTTAGTCTTTTCTTCACTAGCCTTTTCAAACTCTTCTTTATCATCAACGTGATCCATGCAATATTCAGTCGGCTCTGTACCTTTTGCGAAATACATTTTTACAGAAATTGGACAGTTTTTTGTAGCGATTTTGCCGTTTTCAGGGTTAACGTCGACTGCTACGACATCACTTGGTCGTTTAAAATCCTTTTTAGGCTGTCCATCTAAGCCTTTTTCCATCGTATCGGTCCATATTTTTTTCGCATATCCTTGTTCTGCTGGGTTTGAAATTGATTTAGGTTGATCGTATCCAACCCATACACCAGTTACGAGTTGGGGGGTAAATCCAATCATCCAACTATCAGTTTCGGTAGAACCAGACTTTCCAGCATATGTTCTTGATAGTTTTGATAACATTGATTGACCGGTTACAGCGGCATAACTGCTTAGTTTTTTATTAAACATACCTGTCATCATTTCTTCCATCACAAAAGCTTTGCTCTTATCGAGAACTTGCTTACTCTCCAAATGAGCATCGTATAACATATTCCCTTCATGATCCATAATGCGGCGAATAAAAATAGGTTTTACTTCTTTTCCACCGTTTGCGAACATGCTATAAGCATTCACCATTTCAATTGGTTTTACAGGAGATGTACCGAGAGCAAGAGAAGGAACGTCTTTTAATGCACTTGTAATTCCGAATTGCTTCGCCGTTTTTGCGAGTGTGTCTTCTCCTAAAAACAAATTCGTTTTCACAGCATATACGTTATCAGAGACTGCTAGAGCCTGCGCCATCGTTACAAAATCATCTGCATAATAATCTTTATAGTTTTTCGGTTTATACTTTGATACACCATCACCTAAAGTAAATACAGTATATTCACTTTTTAAGCGTGTAGCAGGGGTAAATCCTCGTTCTAAGGCCGCATAATATAGGAATGGCTTGAATGTAGAACCAGGCTGACGAGCGGCCTGTGTAGCCCTATTAAATTGACTCGTATTATAATCGGTTCCACCAACAAGGGCAGCCACTTCACCAGTTTTTGGGTTCATGGAGACGAGGGCAGTTTGTATGTTTGTTGTTTCAGGTATATGATCTTTTACAGCTTGCTCTGCTACAGATTGTAATTTAGGGTCTAGAGTTGTATAAATACGTAAGCCACCTCGCTGTAAGGCTTGCTCATCTAATCCGATATCACGAAGAAGAGAAGCTTGTACAGCATCTTGGAAATAAGGTGCAATCTCTGCTACTTTTTTCGTATCCAATGAGGCAAATGTAAGAGTTTCCTTTTTTGCCGAGGCTGCTTGCTGTTTTGTAATATATCCTTGTTCTACCATTTCATCTAGTATGAGAGATTGACGCCCTTTAGCACGTTCTTCTTTTAAAAAAGGAGAGTAAACGCTGGGTCCTTTCGGAATACCTGCTAGCATGCTAGCTTCTGCTAATGTTAATTCTTTTGCCGTTTTATCGAAATACAGACGAGACGCGGCTTCGATTCCGTAAGCGCCGTGCCCATAATAAATTGTATTTAAATATCCTTCTAAAATATGATTTTTATTATAGTTTACTTCAAGACGAATGGTATACATTGCTTCTAATAGTTTACGTTTCCACGTCTTATCATGATCTAAGTAAAGGTTACGAGCATACTGTTGTGTAATAGTACTAGCACCTTGTACTTTTGCCATTGCTTTTAAATCGGCAATAATGGCACCGGCAATGCGCCTCATATCAAAGCCATGGTGCTTGTAAAAACGTTGGTCTTCAATAGAGAGTGTCGCCTCTTTTACATAAGGAGAAATTTCATCGAGAGATACATTATAGCGTTTTTGCATTTCATTACTTTGTCCTATAACAGTGTCATCGTTAGCGTAAAAGACACTTGTTTGTGGAACCGCAACAGGGGGAGGTCCCATGATTTTTGCAGCTATAATGATAATGAAAAAGGAAAAAACGAAAAAAAGAACACAAGAGAACATTATGGTGAAGAAAAGACGTTTATATTTTTTAAGTTTTGGATTCATAGTTTGATCCATCTTTTTCAGCCCCTCATTAATACAAGCATTATTGTATTAGTATTGAGGGTTTTGGTTTATTTTAAACAATGAAATTTCTAAAATAAAAAGAGCCCCTTCACTTAAGAAAGGAGCTCAAAAGCACGTGCTGGCCAATCGGTAATGATGACATCTACGCCATAATCAATCATAGTTTGTAAATCTTTAGATTCATTAATGGTGTAAGGGCGGAATACATATCCTTGCCCTTGTGCTAATTGGACAAACTCTTCCGTTAATAATTGAAAGTTTGGGTGTAATCCAGTTGCCTCACGTTTTTTTGCTTCAGCAATAGGATCGGCAAGTGGTGTATCGTACAAAATCGCTCTTGGAATTTCTGGAGCAATTGTTGCTAATAATGAAACAGAATCATGGTTAAATGATGAAAATACAATTTGATTGGATAGATGATACTCACGAACAAGAGCAACAACTTTTTCTTCGATATTTGGATAGTGAATGACATCTGTTTTTAATTCAATGTTGAGCTGTAAATTTGTTGTAGATAGCCAAATGAATACTTCGCGTAACGTTGGAATTTTTGCTTCATGGAAAGAAGGATCTTTATGGCTACCGGCATCTAAAGCTTGTAATTCCTCTACCGTTTTTTCAGATACAAGTCCTACACCATTTGTTGTACGATCGACTGTTTCATCGTGAATCACAACAAGTTCACCATCTTTTGATAGGTGGACATCAAGTTCAATTCCATGAGCACCAATGCGTTCAGCTTCTTGGAAGGCGATCATTGTATTCTCTGGATGTGTTCCTTTTACCCCGCGGTGAGCGAAAATAAGTGGTTTATTCATTTGAAAATCTCCTTATCGTTTCGTTTCTTTCATTATGAAACTGCTTTGAGAAAAATACAATTGAATAGGACAAACATTTACAAAAGTCTAACAGTTGCACAAAAGTTAACGTTAACGTAAAATGTAATAATCGAGTGAAGGGAGGAATAAACATGTATAAAATTGATGAAGTAACAAAACAAGTTGGTTTAACAAAACGTACACTTCGTTATTATGAGGAAATTGGTTTAATTCATCCCCCGGAGCGTAGTGAGGGGAATATTCGCCTGTATACAGATGAGGATATTGCAAGAATTAAAAGGATTGTAGAAGCAAAAGAAGTGTTAGGAATCACACTTCAAGAAATGCAGCATTTCTTATCGTTAAAAGAAAGAATGGAACAAAGAAGAAATAGTGAAAATCCTCGTGATCGTGAAGTTATTCAAGAAATTAAAGAGATGCTTGAAAAACAAGTGCAAACGTTAGACGAGAAAATGGAGCAAATGCAGCGCGTGAAGGCAGAGCTAGAGGATAGTTTAAGTCGAGCAGTTACATTTTTAGAGAATACAAAAGGAGAGTAATCAAAATGGAGAGTAAACAAAAACTAGGGAGATTGATTACAGTAGTGGCTACCTTCCTTGCCTTTTCAGGTATAGGGGTAGTCGATCCAATTTTGCCGATTATTGCTGAGAAAATAGGTGCAACGCATTGGCAAGTTGAAATGTTATTTACAGCATATATTTTAACGATGGCAATTATGATGTTGCCAGCCGGTATATTTGCATCAAGATTTGGTGATAAGAGAATGATGACAATTGGTCTTGCAATTGTGACTGTATTTGCGTTCATATGCGGCATATCGCAAACGATTGCTCAATTATCTCTTTTCCGCGCAGGATGGGGATTAGGAAATGCGATGTTTTTCGCAACAGCAATGACATTATTAATTGCATTAAGTAAAGAAGTTCATGAAGCAGTAGGACTATATGAAGCAGCCATTGGTTTAGGGATGGCTGGTGGGCCGTTACTAGGCGGTATATTAGGTGGACATTCTTGGCGTTATCCATTTTTTGCGACGAGTATTTTAATTTTCTTAGCATTTATTTTAGTTTTCTTTTTTGTAAAAGAGCCGGAGCGAAAAGTGAAGCGTAAAGCAGCTGGTGTGGGAGAATTACTTAACTTGGTGAAATATAAGCCATTTATGCAAGGTGCCATTTCAGGGATGTTATACTACTACGGATTTTTCGTCGTGCTAGCATATTCACCACTTATTATGCATTTATCTGCTATTCAATTAGGGTTTGTATTTTGTGGATGGGGATTAGCGTTAGCTTATGGTTCAGCAATATTAGCACATAAGCTGGAAGGTAAATATGAACCGAAAACATTGTTAAAAGGTAGTTTGCTCGTATTTGCGATGTTATTAATTGCACTATTCTTCGTAAAAGTTATGTGGTTACAAATCGTATTAATTGTTCTATCTGGATTAACATCAGGATTAAATAATGCATTATATACAAGTTATGTAATGGATATTTCACCTTATGAAAGATCTGTTACGTCAGGTGTTTATAACTTCGTTCGTTGGTTAGGGGGCGCGATTGCTCCAATTTTATCAGGAGTCATCGGTCATATAGTTTCGCCGCAAAGCCCATTTTTAGTTGGTGGAATTGTTGTATTAGTTGGTTGTATTATAATCTTAGTTCCGATTCGTAAACCAGTAGAAGTAGAGACAAAAACCCTTTCTTAAGAAAGGGTTTTCTTTCCTATTACAGGACAACCCCTTTTCACATAGATGTTAGAACGCTCTGACTAAAATATATTTTCGGTATTTTTGTACTTTTAACTATACTTTTTGGATGTTTTGTTTTATTTTTGTTAGGGGACATTAATGATGTCCCTATTATAAATTTGCAGCGAAAGGCGTGATTGTACGATGGAACTATGGTTCACTGAAAAACAAACAAAACATTTTGGAATTACGGCGCGTATTAACCGCACATTACATACGGAGCAAACAGAATTTCAAAAGCTTGATATGGTTGAAACGGAAGAGTTTGGAAACATGCTTATTTTAGATGGCATGGTTATGACAACTGAAAAAGACGAGTTCGTTTATCATGAAATGGTAGCACACGTACCTTTATTTACACATCCAAACCCTGAGAACGTATTAGTTGTTGGTGGCGGCGATGGCGGTGTTATTCGTGAAGTATTAAAACACCCAAGTGTGAAGAAAGCGACACTTGTTGAAATCGATGGGAAAGTAATTGAGTACTCTAAGCAGTACTTACCATCAATTGCAGGTGCATTAGATAATGAGCGTGTAGAAGTAAAAGTAGGAGACGGGTTCCTACACATCGCAGAAAGCGAGAACGAATACGATGTAATTATGGTAGATTCTACTGAGCCAGTAGGTCCAGCAGTAAACCTATTTACAAAAGGCTTCTACGCTGGAATCTCTAAAGCGTTAAAAGAAGATGGTATTTTCGTTGCACAAACGGACAACCCTTGGTTTACACCAGAACTAATTACAACTGTGTTTAAAGATGTAAAAGAAATCTTCCCGATTACTCGCTTATACACAGCAAACATTCCAACGTATCCAAGTGGACTTTGGACATTCACAATCGGATCTAAAAAACATGATCCACTAGAAGTAAGTGAAGAGCGTTTCCATGAAATTGAAACGAAATATTACACAAAAGAACTGCATAATGCAGCATTCGCATTACCTAAGTTTGTTGGAGATTTAATTAAGTAAGGGCGTTAAATTGAAATAAATAAAGTGTAAGTAACTCATTTAAGGTGTTTGTCTAGAAGGCTTGAACATGCTAGTTACTTACACTGCTACAAATGAAGTAGTCTTCTTATGATAAAAAGAAGGCGCAGGTAAATCGAGAAAGAGGAGCTATAGGCTCCAAATTTGAGAAATAATGAAAGGTTGGGATACCTTAAGTTCCACATAAGGAGGAAAAGAATATGCGTTTTGATGAAGCTTATTCAGGTAAAGTATTTATTAAAAGTCATCCAAGTTTTGAAGAGTCAGAGGCAGTTATTTACGGGATGCCAATGGATTGGACAGTAAGTTACCGTCCAGGTTCTCGCTTCGGCCCTGCACGTATTCGTGAAGTATCGATTGGACTAGAAGAATATAGTCCATATCTAGATCGTGAACTAGAAGAAGTAAAATATTTTGATGCGGGTGATATTCCATTACCATTTGGGAATCCACAGCGCAGCATAGACATGATTGAAGAATATGTAGCAAAACTATTAGATGCCGGTAAGTTTCCACTAGGTCTCGGCGGTGAGCACTTAGTGTCTTGGCCAATTTTTAAGGCAATGGCAAAAAAATATCCGGATTTAGCAATCATCCATATGGATGCTCATACTGACTTACGTGAGTCGTATGAGGGAGAGCCTTTATCCCACTCTACACCGATTCGTAAAGTGTGCGATTTAATTGGTCCGGAAAACGTATATTCTTTCGGAATTCGTTCTGGAATGAAGGAAGAATTTGAATGGGCAAAAGAAGTAGGTATGAACTTATATAAATTTAACGTATTAGAACCGTTAAAAGAGGTACTACCGAAACTTGCAGGACGCCCAGTCTATGTCACAATCGATATTGATGTATTAGACCCAGCCCATGCTCCTGGAACAGGAACATTAGAAGCTGGCGGTATTACATCTAAAGAACTATTAGAATCCATCGTAGCAATTGCAAATTCAAATATAAAAGTAGTAGGGGCAGACTTAGTAGAAGTAGCTCCAGTCTACGATCATAGCGATCAAACACCAATCGCAGCAAGCAAATTCGTGCGGGAAATGCTGCTCGGTTGGGTGAAATAAAAGCGGAAGCGGCTCGTTTAGAATGTGAGGGGGATGGAGCTTCAGGCGTAGAGGCGCTTTTTGCCTCGAAGGAAGAAGTGAAGCCACCGAGCATTCTAGCCACTGTAGCTGGATAGAAATAAAAGCGGAAGCCTCCTAGACGACTAGGAGGCTTTTATTTTTGTCGTTCTGTGTCGATATATTCGGAAAATCGCTGATATAATTTCATTTATCGTCACGCGACATCAAAAAAGAGCTATTCTCAAACGATGAGAATGGCTCTTTTTTCTTATGCAACTTTTTCTTTCGAAGTAATTCCACGAATTTCATCAGCAGAACGAATTGGGTATTTGCGGAACACAATGGATCCGATGTATCCGACAATTGTGGTAACGATTCCGCATAATACGGCAGCAATCGTTACTTTTATAACGTCATTAAATCCGAATAAGACAAGAAGTCCTGGAATTGGTGATGCTGTCCCTGGTGCATTATTAACGAGCTGGAATAGCGACGTGATAATACCGGCAAGCGCACCGCCAACAAAGTTTGTCATATAGATAGGAATTGGGTTTGCTGAGACAACATCGGCTTGTGTTAAAGGCTCGATTGCGACAGCGATTGTGTCTTTCTTTGAACAAATTTTTAGTCGTTTAAAGAAAATAAAATTCATTGGGGCAGAAGCTGCTACGGCAAGACTACCAATGGCCATTGGTAAACCTGTTAGGCCAAGCATTGCAGTTAGTGCCATAGAACTTAATGGAGATGTAGAAATAACTGTTATTAATCCACCAAGCATAATGCCCATAATAATAGGATTTTCTGTAGTTGCAATTGAAATCATAGAACCGATTTTTCCGAGCGTTGCGTTAACGAGAGGGTCCATAAGCATCGCCATTCCACGTGAAATTGGTGCAGCGATAAATAAGATTGCTAAAAATTCTACACCAGCTGGTAATTTCTTTTCGAGAAATTTCACGACGAATGCACAAACGTATCCAGCGAAAAATCCTGGTAAAATGCCGAATCCACTAGTAGCGATACCAATTAAAACAGCGTATACGGGTGAAACACCGATTGCCAGCGCTACTAAAATAGCCGCTGCGACACCACTCATACTACCAGAAGCTTCTCCTACCGATTGTAAAAAGTCATTATGAAACATTTCTCCACCAATATAACGGTGAAACGCCTCAATAAGAAAGCTCGCGATTGCTGCATTAGCTAAAGCACCCATCGCTTTCATTCCGTAAGGAGCACGGTAACTAAAAAGTGTAAACAGACAAAGTACAACGAGTAATAGTGCTAAACCTTGCAAGATAGCCATTTGAAAACTGTCTCCTTTGATTTTTGTAATAAAAATTTGTATCATTCAATAATAATATAAAAGTTCGTTAAACGGAAAAAAAATTATTGGGAAATTGTTGTAAGGTGAAAGACCCTTACAATAATGTAAGGGAAGTGTAAGACATTTCGATAGAGTATAGTATGCCATTTTTCGTATAATACAGGTATAGACATACGGTTAGTGAGAAAGAAGTGCAAACAGGAGGCGCATGTATGAAATTAGTAATTAAAATTTTAGCTGTGTTCGCCATTATTTTAGGTGGTACAGCATATTATTTAAACTCAAAAACAGAAGGTGTGCATGCTTTTGTAGACAACTTCTTTTCAAATAAAGAAATACAAGATTATTATGCAGTTATAGATAAAGGTGAGAAAAAAGGCGATGAATATTTGTATACATTTAATGGATATACAGAAGACGGAAAGCTACAAGTTATTAAAAGAATGGTGAATCGTGAATTGCATACAGGTGCTTTTATAAAAATTTATGCAAAAGGTATGCAAGGAAAAGGGTGGGCTGAAATCCCGAAAGATTCAATTCCACAAAAAGCACTGCAAAAAATAGAAAAACCATAAAAGGGGCGAATCGTTCGCTCCTTTTTTAGTGCGTTAAAATAGTGATAGATGTATTTTCTTTGTTAGAAATAATTTTTGCATGCCCGCCAATTGGGAAAGTGAAAATTGGAGTTGTATGTCCGAAACTTGCGTTTGCAATGATAGGTAAATGTTTAAGCTCAGGTTTTGAAGCAATCATCTCTTGGATGTCCTCTATCGTACATTCCGCTCCTTTTTGCATCATTCCTATAACAATGCCCTTTACGTATTCAAAATCAGTTTGCTGCATAAGAGAGTGTAAATATCGATCGAAAGTTTTAAGTGTAGCTTTTCCCGTTAAACTATCTTCTTCAAGAAATAAAACTTTATCTCGTAAGCTTGGCATATATGGTGTACCTTGCAATAAATTAAATGTACTCATATTGCCACCAATAATAGTTCCTGTTGCTTCTCCTTCTTGAATCGAAACATATCCTTCATTTTTAATAAACCCTCGATTTTCTTGATCAATATACCAAGAATCATCGCTCCACGTTTCAGCCGGCAGTATTTCAATAGGCGTATTAGAAGTTAAGCACTTTAAAAAGTAATCGGTCGTATAATCGAGCCCTTTCTCCATTCCAAATGAGGAGAAGTGAGGACCTGAATATGTAATTAAGCCTGTTTTTGCATAAAGAGCATTATTTAAAGCAGTAATATCAGAATAGCCACATAAAATTTTCGGGTTTTTACGAATTAAATTATAATCAAGATGTTTTAATAAACCGTTAGAGTTGTACCCTCCAAGTGTCGTCAAAATTGCTTTTACATTAGGGTCTGAGAATGCTTCATGAAGATCTTGAACTCGCGAAGAAATAGAGGATGAAGAAAAGCGATCTATCTCATCAGCGTTTTTTGAGAACGTAACGTGAAATCCCATGTCGGTCAATCTTTTCGTGGCAAGCTCTTGGTTGCTGGTGGAGACAATACTTAAACTGCAAGACGGTGAAATAACCCTTATTTCATCACTTTTTTTTAATTTTGTTGGTAACATTAGATTCGCCCCTTGAAATGAAAGAATATTTAGATTTGAGAAATATTTTATCATATGAAATAAAGTGAAAGTGAATTATTTTTTGAAAAGGAGTTTTCCTGATTTTTCAGCAGACAGACAGAGTCTTTTTTTGATATGATAGGAAAAGTGATTTATTATAAGTAGTATTTAATATCTATAACATTTGAAAGGTGTGCAAGACGTGAAGAAACAACTTGCAGGCTTGCCGGTACACGTTCATTTCGTAACAGAAATCCGTGAAGGGGCGAGGAAGGAAACCGTTGCTTTTGAAGCAAATGGTCAATACTATGTAAAAGGTCAAGGTACATATGTAACATTCCAAGAGCCGAACGAACAAGGCGAAGTGAAAACAATTATTAAAATTCAAGATGAACAAGTTCTCATTATGCGTTCAGGTGCTATTTCTATGCGTCAGACGCATGTGAAAGGTGAATGGACAACTGGTACGTATACGAGTGAACTTGGTACGTTTGCATTGCAAACGAAAACTGATAATGTTCTTTTTAAATGGTCGGATGAAAAGAAAAAAGGACAACTCTTCCTAACGTACGCATTGCTTCTAAGTAAACAAGAAGCTGGCAGATATACAATTACAATTAATTTGAAGGAGGCAAAATAATGAATTCTTTAGAACAAGTAAAAGGATTGATTAAAGAAGAAATTCAAGCTGCTGTATTAAAGGCAGAATTAGCGACAGAAGAACAGATCCCAAACGTCATATTAGAATCTCCAAAAGATAAAACAAATGGTGACTTCTCTACAAATATGGCAATGCAACTTGCACGCGTTGCAAAAAAAGCACCTCGTATGATTGCAGAAGAATTAGTTGCAAACTTCGATAAAGCAAAAGCTTCCATTGAAAAAATTGAAATCGCTGGTCCTGGTTTCATTAACTTCTACATGAATAATAGCTACTTAACAGACTTAATCCCAACAATCGTCAACGCTGGTGAAGCTTACGGTGAAACGAATACTGGTAAAGGTGAAAAAGTACAAATTGAGTTCGTATCTGCGAATCCAACAGGTGACCTTCACTTAGGACATGCACGTGGTGCGGCAGTAGGTGACACTTTATGTAACGTATTAGCAAAAGCAGGATACGATGTATCTCGTGAGTACTACATTAATGATGCTGGTAACCAAATTCATAATTTAGCTCTTTCAGTTGAAGCTCGTTACATGCAAGCTTTAGGTTTAGAGAAAGAAATGCCAGAAGACGGTTACCATGGTGCGGACATCATTGGAATCGGTAAACGTTTAGCAGAAGAGTTTGGCGATCGTTATGCAAAAGCTGATGCTGAAGAAAGCTATGAATTCTACCGTGAATATGGTTTGAAATATGAGTTAGCAAAACTTCAAAAAGACTTAGAAAGCTTCCGTGTTAAATTTGATGTATGGTTCTCAGAAACATCATTATACAAAAACGGAAAAATTGATCAGGCTCTTGCTGTATTAAAAGAGCGTGAAGAAATCTTTGAAGAAGACGGAGCAACTTGGTTCCGTTCAATGACTTACGGTGACGACAAAAACCGTGTATTAATTAAAAACGACGGTTCTTACACATACTTAACGCCAGATATTGCTTACCATCGCGACAAATTAGAGCGCGGTTTCGATAAGCTAATCAATATTTGGGGTGCTGACCACCATGGTTACATTCCTCGTATGAAAGCTGCTATTCAAGCGCTAGGTTACGATAAAGAAACACTGGAAGTGGAAATCATCCAAATGGTACAACTGTACCAAAATGGTGAAAAAATGAAGATGAGTAAGCGTACAGGTAAAGCAGTTACACTTCGTGAGCTTATGGAAGAAGTAGGCGTGGACGCAATGCGTTACTTCTTCGCAATGCGTAGCGGTGATTCTCATTTAGACTTCGATATGGACTTAGCTGTATCAAAATCTAATGAAAACCCAGTGTACTATGCACAATATGCTCATGCTCGCGTATGCAGTATCCTTCGTCAAGGTGAAGAGTTAGGATTAGCTACAGGCGGGGATGTGAATTACAAACTTGTTACTTCCGAGAAAGAAGTAGAGTTACTGAAAAAACTTGGTGAATTCCCAGCTGTAGTTGCGGATGCAGCGCAAAAACGTCTACCACACCGCATTACAAGTTATGCATTTGAATTAGCAGCAGCATTACACAGCTTCTATAATGCAGAAAAAGTATTAAACCAAGATAACTTAGAATTAAGTAAAGCTCGTTACGAATTAATGAAAGCAGTACGCACTACACTTCAAAATGCATTAGCAATCGTAGGAGTATCTGCACCAGAGAAAATGTAATAGACAAAAGAAAAGTACCGAAAAGTCGTATGAGAGGAACCGCACGTACGGCTTGATGAAGGGAAGCTGAAGCATAAAAAGAGATGGCAAAGCTATCTCTTTTTCTGTTGCAGTTTTTTACTCTAAATATATGTTATGGTGATGAAGTGAAAATAGAAAACTAACAATTAACTATTGATTTTTAGGGGGAATTCTAGAATAATAGGGTGTTGGGAGTGAAATTTCCAAAAATCAGCATATGTATTATTAGTTGGTGGAAAGTTACTGGGAAATGGTGTGATTGTTGTAAAAACCATTGTTACAGCTAGGCCAAATACTAAAATAACGATTCATCTAACCAAGTATTTAAACAATTAGTAATTGATCATGAAAACTTCCAACCTAGTCAAGAAACTAGGGGGTTATGTTTAAAAATAGTACAATTAAAGTTTTTATGATTTGATAAAAATAATGAAAGGATATAAATCTCTCTGTTTTAATATTATCATCATATATAAGCTCATTTTAATTCTTCGACATAGCCATGGAACCCAGTAGGCAAAGTATTTTTTCTCGACACTCATTTATATACTCCAAAAATGAAAAGGCTGAATTGCGTATTTCTATACGATTTACATGAAATCAGTCGACAATCATACTCTTTTTAGTTATTCCCAAATTCGTTCCACTGTATTTAAATTTGGAGAATATGGCGTTCATCTTGCATAGGCAACTAATACTTCATCCAGAGCATTTTTAATTATATAATGCTGGCGGTGGAACGCTTTTTGTTCTACTTGTTTAGGTGTGTAGGTCGGTTGTGTAACTAAACACAAAACATTTTAACCTATGGCCAATTTCACCTCAACTCATAATGGCAGAAATGCATCTTCAATAACACCTTTTAGAATACGAGTATCCAAGTATGTTTCACAGTTTTAATCTTCTTCGGCTGATATGCTACATTCTATTATAGATTGCACTTCTTGTTATTCTTTAGGAGGATAAGTAAGGAAGTTGACCAAATGCATATTTACCGTGAAGTGGCTCTTCCATATCTGTCAGCAATGAAATTTTGTGTTTATAGGGCAAACGTGTGCGCTCGGTATGAAGAAATTTCGGAAATCCTACGGCATAATAAGATGAATGACTGTCATGAGTTTTATCGTGAATGCTTTTCGAATTGCCTTCTTCTAGCTTTGCAGTTATTCTGTGGTCCGTTCATGTGTACTTGTAATTTGAATTTCTTTATCAAGATTTTTCCTGTCCTGTATCTGTTTTTGTTAAACGGTATAGGCCAGAAGTAAAATGTCGGAGAAATTAGATGCATCTATATAAGAGTCAAACTTCAAGTTTCTAAATAATAGAAGGGTTGAAAAAAGAGAAAAAGATGATAATGGCTATCAAACACATTTTAGTAAAGTGGCTTAATGACATTGAATAGTAGAATCTTTGTCATAGTATATTTGTCCTAGAATCTAGAAACATTTAATTTTATAGGGAGGATAACAGAAAGCATGTATTTAAAAAGGATAACTTCAATTTTTTCGATTATAATGATTTTTATGTTTACTATAGGCCAGAGTCTTTTACCTATAGTAGCAAATGCACAAGAACTAAACACAGCAGGACTTGTGGATAGTTTTCAGATTGGTAAAACAAATCTAAGTACCACAGAACGGACTAAAGTAACTGTAAACTTTAGTGAAAAAGATGGACTTAGGCTGAAGCCTGGAGACACACTAACATTAACACTGCCTCCAGAATTAAAAGGATTAGATAGAGAGTTTCCATTAAATGACTATGGTACTTGTAAAGTTACAGGAGGCACTGTGGTATGTACATTTAATGATAAAGTGGATACATATGAAAATATTCAAGGGTATTTAAACTTTTTCGTGGAAGCTACTAATGTAGGAACGGATGAAAAGAAAGAGATTGAAACTAATTTCGGTACAACTGTAGATAAGCAATCTGTAACAATTACCGGTCCAAGTAGTGGTGGTGGTACAGATCCTGGAACGGGACCGTTTTTTTATAAAACTGGTGATATGAACTCAGGTAAGGACAATGAAGTACGTTGGTTCTTGAATATAAACTTAAATAAAGAAGAGTTAAGTCGCGATATTGTTGTGACTGATAATTTACAGGAAGGCCAAACACTTAATAAGGATAGTTTCTATATAAGTGTAGATGGTGATTTAGGTCGTCAATATTTAACGCTACAAGAGTTTGAAAAGCAAGGTTATGGAACAATTACCTTTACTGGTGACCGATCATTTAAAGTTGTGCTTAATAAGGATAAAGCAAGTCTTACCGCCTTTTCGATTGGTTATACATCTACTATAACGGAAGCCGGAATGAAGCAAGATTTTTTTAAGAATGATTATACGATTGATTACCAAGTTGTAAATAAAGAGCCAGTTAATGAATCGGGCAGTTACCCAGTCGAAAATATGACAGCTGGCGGTGGTGCTACTGGTAACAAGGTTCCAAAAGGAAAGCTGAAAATTGTTAAACATATTGAAGGGAATAAAGAAAAAGTAATCCCGAATGTTTCGTTTAAGTTGTATAAAGAGTCTGGTGAACAAGTTGGGGGCGAATATAAAACAAATGAAAAAGGGATAGTTGAAACTCCTCAATTATCACCAGGTAAATATTATGTGCAAGAGGTTTCAGCTCCAAACTATATTGATTTCGATCCTCAGAAAAAAGTAGAGTTTGAAATAAAATCAGATGATGAAATTGGAGTCGAACTGGATATTCCAAATAAAGTGAAAACTACATCTGTTTCAGGAACGAAGACTTGGAAGGATGGAGACGGAGCAGGTCGTCCAGAAAAGATCAAAGTCGACTTATACCAAAATGGAACAGTGATTCAAACAAAAGAAGTAACAGCAGCAAACAATTGGAAATATGAATTCAAAGATTTAGTGGTATACGATGAAAATGGAAAAGCATACAAGTATGAAGTGAAAGAACAACCGATAGATGGATACACAACAGAAGTAAATGGTTATGACATTACAAATACAAAAGTGGTACAAACAACCAAAGTAGAAGGAACGAAAACATGGAAGGACGGAAATGCGGAAGGTCGTCCGACGATGATTAAAGTAGACTTACTACAAAACGGTACAGTGATTGCGACGCAAGAAGTAAGCGAAGCAACAGGCTGGAAATATGAATTTAAAGATTTGGCGATAAACGATGTAGACGGAAAAGCATATAAGTATGAAGTGAAAGAACAACCGGTAGATGGATACGAATCTAAAGTCAATGGTTATGACATCACGAATACAAAAGTAGGTAAGACATCAGTTGCAGGAACGAAGACGTGGAACGATAACAATGCGTCAGATCGTCCGAAAACAATCAAAGTAGATTTAGTACAAAAAGATAACTCACAAGCACAAAAAGAAACAGTGATTGCGACGCAAGAAGTAAGTGAAGCAACAGGCTGGAAGTATGAGTTTAAAGATTTAGCAGCGTATGATGAAAATGGAGTAGCATATAAGTATGAAGTGAAAGAACAAGCAGTACCAGGATATGAATCCAAAGTAAGTGGTTATGACATCACAAATACAAAAGTAGGCGAAACAAAAGTAGAAGGAACGAAGACATGGAAAGACGGAAATGCAACAGACCGTCCGACAATGATCAAAGTAGACCTTTTACAAAATGGTAAAGTAGTAGACACAAAAGAAGTAACAGCAGCAACAGAATGGAAGTACACATTTGAAAACCTCCAAGCATATGATGCAAACGGAGCAGCGTACAAGTATGAAGTGAAAGAACAAGCAGTACCAGGATATGAATCCAAAGTAAATGGTTATGACATCACAAATACAAAAGTAGGCCAAACAAAAGTAGAAGGAACGAAAACGTGGAAAGATGATAATGCGAAAGATCGTCCGGAAAAGATTAAAGTAGATCTACTACAAAATGGTACAGTGATTGCGACGCAAGAAGTAAGCAAAGCAACAGGCTGGAAATACGAATTCAAAGATTTGGCAGCATATGATGCAGAAGGTAAGGCATACAAGTATGAAGTGAAAGAACAACCAATCGACGGATACAAATCCGAAGTGAAAGGTTATGACATCACAAATACAAAAGTAGGCGAAACGAAAGTAGAAGGAACAAAAACGTGGAACGATAACAATGCAACAGATCGTCCAAGCTCGATTAAAGTAGACTTACTACAAAACGGTAAAGTAGTAGACACAAAAGAAGTAACAGCAGAAACAAACTGGAAGTATACGTTTGAAAAACTACAAGCATACGATGCAAACGGAGTAGCGTACAAGTATGAAGTGAAAGAACAACAGGTAGACGGATACAAATCCGAAGTAAAAGGTTATGACATCACGAATACAAAAGTAGGCGAAACAAAAGTAGAAGGAACGAAAACGTGGAACGATAACAATGCAACAGATCGTCCAAGCTCGATTAAAGTAGACTTACTACAAAACGGTAAAGTAGTAGACACAAAAGAAGTAACAGCAGAAACAAACTGGAAGTATACGTTTGAAAAACTGCAAGCATACGATGCAAACGGAGTAGCGTACAAGTATGAAGTGAAAGAACAACCAGTAGCTGGATATGAATCAAAAGTAAATGGTTATGACATCACGAATACAAAAGTGGGCGAAACGAAAGTAGAAGGAACAAAGGCTTGGAACGATAACAACGCAACAGATCGTCCAAGCACAATCAAAGTAGACTTACTACAAAACGGTCAAGTAATTGACACGAAAGAAGTAAGTAAAGCAACAAACTGGAAGTACACGTTTGAAAAACTACAAGTATATGATGCAAACGGAGTAGCGTACAAGTATGAAGTGAAAGAACAACCAGTAGCGGGATACAAATCCGAAGTAAAAGGTTATGACATCACAAATACAAAAATCAAGGAAGAACCAAATGTAGATCCAAAAGATCCGAAAGATCCAAGTACAGATCCAAAAGATCCAAGCACAGATCCAAAAGATCCAAGCACAGATCCGAAAGATCCAAAAGATCCAAGCACAGATCCAAAAGATCCAAACACAAATACAGACAAAAATAGCGATTCAAAAGTTCCACCAACTACAGAAAATGATAAGCCAACATTGCTTCCTAACACAGGAGGGAAATCAGCAGAAATGATTTCAATTCTTGGAGGCATGGTATTGTTCCTTCTAGGTGGAATCCTATTCGCTCGTCAACGAATAAAATAATAAAAAAGCTTTAGATTATTGATTACACTGTAATCTGAGTAGCAGATGAATTAAAGAATTACTATTGATATTACGCCCTTTAGGTAAGTATTCAAAAACACTTCACGATAAAGTGAAGGGAAGAATGCAACCTGAAGGGTTTTTTTTATAGAAAAAAGAGAACAGTTTCAAGTTGGACTCAATCGGTGGCCCAGTAATATGGTCAGCTTTCATAGAGATAAGTGGCTCTAAAGCGATAACAAAACTGCAAGAATAATTTTTTCATAATTGAAAAATCTCTTGTTAGATGTAATCAATATTATTACAATTTTTATTCTACATGATAATGCTATGTAATAAATATATTTTTTATTTATATATTACGATTTTAATTATACGCGATAATACCATAAAATAAATATGCTTTTATGCATATTTATTTTTTCTCAATAAACAGCCACCGATTAATCGGTGGCTTGAAATAGTATTAAGCGGCTTTTTGTTCTGTTTTCACGGTAGATTGAAGGCTATTATAGACGCCTGTACCAATGACCTCTAATGCCATTTTCATACGTTCTAGCGAAATATTTTCTAATACGTTATCTTGAGGTGTGTGATATACCTTTTCAATGTGATAGATTAATGGATTCCAACTATCGACGCCCATCCAAATAAATAGTGCAGAAGGAATACCGACTTCAGCAAATGGTACGTGATCACTAGAGCCAAATCTTCCTTGAAGAACGAGATCATTATTTAATTGTTTCCCTGCTTGTAATGCTGCATCTGTTACAAAGTTCGTGGAACCGTCAGGAGTCATAGCGTATAAATTCTTTGCTTTATCATAATTTGTTGCAACCATATCAGCGTTGAAGACACCTAAAATGCGATTACGTTCTTTTTGTGATAAGTTTTCTACGTAATATTCAGAGCCGAGTAAACCAGTTTCTTCAGAACCAAAAGCGATAAAGCGGACTTCTTTATCAGTTTCTACATTTTGAAAAGCACGAGCTAGTTCTAATATTAATCCTGTACCAGAAGCGTTATCATTCGCTCCAGGTGCTCCAACGACACTATCATAGTGTGAACTTACAACGACAGCTTTTTCATTACCTGTACTATTTTTTGGTTTCTTTTTAGCAATAACATTTAGAGATGTTAAATTAGATTCATGTCTTGCTTTTAGGGAAAGAATTGTTGTCCCTTTTTTTGCGATTTCTTCTTTAAATGCATTTCCTTGAGCATAAGCAAGACCAAAGACAGGGACAGACTGTTTTTTAGTTAAGTAAGGATTGAAGGTTTGGCCGTAGTTTCCACGACCTCCAATTAAACTGTATAAAAGAACACCTTTCGCTCCTTTGCTAACAGCATTTTCAACTTGCTTATTATAATCTGCTGCTGTTGCACCTCTTTCGAATAAAACAATTTTTCCGTTTACCTCATTTGGAATCTCATCTAGTTTCGTTCCACCTTGAACAAAGATAAGAGGAGCTGTAACAGCTTCTGTAGAAATTAGTGCATTGGGAGCAGCGCCAGCTTGCCAATTACGTTTTGTGGATAATGGTGATTCGATAAATCCAACGTATTGATCCGGTACTTGAAAGGGCTGATATTCTACTTCATATCCCATTGATTTAAGTTGCATACCAACGTAGCGAGAGGCCCACTCTTCTGATTTTGTACCACCTGGACGGGGACCGATTGTTTCGGATAAGAAACGGATATGTTCGATGGCGCGGCTTGCATCAACTTGTTTTGTAATAGGTGGGGTCTGTGTAATTTCTGACGTGGAATCAGCTTTTGCTTGTCCGATTGGAGCTAAGCTAACGGCGAGTGATACAGCAAGCAAGGAGCTTACTATTTTTTGTTTCAGCGATTTTCTCATTTTTTCCTCTCCCATTCTTCTATTCTCTCTGACTGACAAAAGAAGACGGATAACGACTTTATTTTATCTTTTCATGTCTGAATTTTCAATATTTAGAAGTTGAGAAATAAAGAAGCTATATGCATATTTACATATTTTTAGCGGAGATATGTATGCTATCATTCTAAATGAAGGATTGCTTTCTATTCTGAAGGCTCCTACATTGCATGAATCTAGTGTACCCAAACTTTAGATTATGTAGGGAAAAGGGATCCATTATAGGATTTCTTTTCTCATGTTTGAATCATATGATGGTAACTATGTTTCCGCATTTCATAATTATCATCAGTGATATATGTAAGGCATCCATATGAAAATACGAGGCTGTTCAAAGGTTTTCCGTACTTTTGGGCAGCCTCACCCCTTTAAAAAGGTGATACTTTGATGCATCACCTTTTTATTTATATAAGCTTTTACATACCTAAAAATAATAAAAAACAGCCGCTTAGTAGAAGGAATCTACAAAACGGCTGTTTTTTATTATATTTCTGTTAAGATAATCGGTTCACCACGTGTCACAACGACTGTATGTTCACATTGTGCAACAAGGCTTTTGTCCGGTGTAACGAATGTCCAGCCGTCATCACCGCGTTCGATAATATGATCAGCTTTCATAGAGATGAATGGCTCTACAGCGATAACAAGGCCGTCTTTTAGAAGAGCATTATCCATTGGATCATAGTAGCTTAAAATGTGGTTCGGAGCTTCGTGTAAGCTAAGACCAATACCGTGACCAGTTAAGTTTTGAATAACGTTATATCCACTTTTATGTGCAAAGTTAGAAACAGCACGACCAATTTGATTTTGTTTTGATCCAGCCTTTACTTTTTTCATTGCTTCCCAAAATGCATCTACCGCAGCTTGGCATAGCTTTTCTTTTTCTTCGTCTTCACCAAGAACAAATGAAATACCTGTATCAGCATAATAACCGTCAAGTGCTGCTGATACGTCTACGTTTACTAAATCGCCTTCTTTTAATACGCGATCTCCTGGAATACCGTGAGCAACTTCTTCGTTTACACTAATGCAAGTTACGCCTGGGAATTTATATTCTTTTTCAGGTGCTGACATAGCACCGTGCTCATCTAATACCTTCTTACCAATTAAATCTAGCTCTTTCGTTGTCATACCTGGCTTCGCTTGTTTTTTCATTTCTTCGCGTGCAAGTGCAACGATGCGGCCGATTTTTCGTAAGCCTTCTAAATCTTGTTCATTACGAATAATCATGAAAACCACTGTCCTTCCTCGAATTTATATCTTATCCGATTGTATCATGTTTATTTTGCTCCTGCTACTCGCGTGCGGTATGCGGGTTGATTCTGCTCATAAAGAATACATGACAATTGTCATATGGATGTCATGACGCATCATACTGTTTCCTAACTTTTCCAACGCATACAATGTAAATATAAGAAACGGCGGGGGTGGAGAGATGGAAAAGATTATTGAAGTAAATGGTGTTTCAAAAACATTTAAACATAAAAAAGCAGTAAATAATGTTTCGTTTCATGTGAATAAAGGGGAAATAGTAGCATTACTTGGACCGAATGGCGCAGGGAAAACAACGACGATATCGATGATGCTTGGATTAAAAGATCCAACGGAAGGAACGGTTTCTATATTTGGAAAGAGCCCAAAGCATAGAGATGTTCGTAATAGCCTCGGCGCGATGCTACAAGAAGTGAGTGTAATTGATAGCATTACAGTGGAAGAGGCAATTGAGTTATTCCGTAGTTACTATACAAACCCGGTAGCGAAAGAAACATTACTGCAGTTATCAAATTTAGAATCAGAGCGAAAGCAAAGATGCGAAAAATTATCAGGTGGGCAAAAAAGAAGGTTAAACTTTGCACTCGCACTTGCTGGTAATCCAGATTTGTTATTTTTAGATGAACCAACTGTAGGGATGGACATTACGTCTCGAAAAACGTTTTGGGAAACGATTAGAAAATTAGCAAGTGAAGGGAAAACGATTATTTTAACGACGCACTATTTAGAAGAGGCAGATGCTTTAGCTGATCGTATTTTATTATTTGCGAATGGAAAAATCATTGCAGATGGCACGCCTGACGAGATGAAAGCGACTATTTCTCGAAAAACAATCTCGTTTTATTCGAAAGAGAAAATTCCTAAGAACTTATTGAAGGAATTACCGAATGTAACAGAAGTACAGTCAAATGAAGGTCACTTCACTTTAACAACTGAAGATACGGATGCAACTTTAAAAGCAATTTATCAAAGAAATTTACCTGTAACAGACGTTTCAGTGGAACGTGGAAGTCTCGATGAAGCATTTGAACAGTTTGTCGCAAATCAGAAGGGGGAAATCGCATGAAAGCTTTATGGATGCAGTGCAAAATAGAGATTTTACGTACGTTTCGCAATAAATTATTTATCTTTTTCTCATTATTAATGCCAGTTATGTTTTATTACATCTTTACAAATGTAGTTCAAGTGCCACAGAACGGAGAAGCTTGGAAAGCACATTATTTAATTTCAATGGCGACTTTCAGTATTGTAGGGACTGCACTTTTTAGTTTCGGTGTGAGGCTTTCTCAGGAAAAAGGGCAAGGGTGGACACATCTTTTAAAAATTACACCACTTCCAGATGGTGCGTATATAACAGCTAAAATTATTGCTCAAACAGTAGTGAATGCTTTTTCAATCTTAGTTATTTTTATGGCAGGAATATTAATTAATAATGTGCAATTAACAGTAGGACAATGGATCGGTGCTGGGTTATGGTTATTATTAGGCGTGACACCATTTTTAGCGCTCGGAACAGTAATAGGTTCAATTAAGAAGGCAGATGCAGCTGCTGGTCTAGCGAATATTTTAAATATGTGCTTAGCAATTCTTGGTGGCCTATGGATGCCAATCGAAATATTTCCAAAAATATTACGATCTATCGGTGAATGGACACCAACATATCATTTCGGAAGCGGTGCATGGGATATTGTAGCTGGAAAATCAATTGGTTGGGAAAATATCGCGGTACTAGGAGGTTATTTCCTTATATTTGTTGTAGTATCAATATATATAAGAAAAAGACAGGAAGCGGTATAAATGATAGAGAAAAAGTTTGAAGTTTTTCCAAAACATATGGGTTTCTTCCCATATATGTGGCTCGTGTATTTGTTGTTTCCAATTTACCATTTAACACAAGCGTCAGGATGGAAGTTTATAATAGGGAGCGGTATGTTGATACTTTTTATTATCACATACCGTCAACTTTATTTTGTTAATAAGACTTTCGTTTTATGGGCATGTATTCAAATGATACTCATCTTTTTATTTGCCTTATTTTATAATGCTTTTATGATATTTTTTGGTTTTTTCACGGCAAGTGCGATGGGCTTTGCGCCAAGTAAGAAAGTATTTCGAGTGTTGTTGGGACTGTTGATTACAATGCTTGGGGCCTTTATATTCGTATATTTTAAACAGTTAACAACTACAAGTTTAGTGAATATCGTTCCGATGTTCATATTAATGCTTCTTACACCATTTGGAATGCGTAATTTTAATCAAAAAAAGATGTTAAAGAATCAACTAAACGAAGCAAACGAGCAAATTAAAGATTTAGTAAAGCGAGAAGAACGTCAGCGAATTGCAAGGGATCTTCACGACACATTAGGGCATACGTTATCTCTCATTACTTTAAAAAGTCAGCTCGTGGAGAAGTTAATTGTGAAGAATCCAGAACGCGCAAGTATAGAAGCGAAGGAGATTACACAAACATCTCGCACCGCTTTAAAACAGCTGAGAGAATTAATTTCTGATATGCGTATGATTACAGTAGAAGAAGAGCTTGAACAAATAAAAGTAATTTTACAAGCAGCTAATATTGATTTGAAAATAGAACAAGAAGCGAGTGCGAGTTCGTTATCACCAATTGAACAAAATATTGTAGGAATGTGTTTACGTGAGGCAGTGACGAATGTTGTAAAACATAGTAAAGCAACGCAGTGTACAGTCTCGGCATTAGAATCGCAAGGTGAGCTGATTTTGAAAGTAGAAGACAACGGTATCGGTTTAGCGGATCAAAACCATGATGGAAATGGTATCCGCGGTATGAAAGAGCGAATTGCTCTTATTGATGGATTTGTTGAACTAGATACGATAAATTCAGGGACATTGTTAACAGTGAAAGTTCCAATTGTAATTAGAACAGGGAAAGATGAGGTGAGGGCATGATTCAAATTATTATTGCAGAAGATCAACGGATGCTTCGTGGCGCATTAGGAGCCCTACTTGATCTAGAAGATGATATTGAAGTTGTTGGGCAAGCAGCGAATGGGGAAGAGGCGTTAAAATTAATCGAATCGCTAAAGCCTGATATAAGTATTATGGATATTGAAATGCCGATTCAAAGTGGTTTAGATGTTGCTGAAACGTTGGAGAAGGAGAAATCATCTTGTAAAGTAATGATTTTAACGACATTTGCGCGTCCCGGTTATTTTGAAAGAGCGATGAAAGCTGGTGTACACGGATATTTATTGAAGGATAGTCCGAGTGAAGATTTAGCCTCAGCAATTCGAAATGTCATGAAAGGGAAGCGAGAGATTTCGCAGGAGCTAATGTTTGGGTTATGGCAGGAGCAAAATCCCCTATCAGATCGTGAAAAAGAAGTACTTTTACTTGCGAAAGAAGGAAAGACGGCAAATGAAATTGCGAAGGCACTTTATCTTTCACCTGGTACAGTGCGTAATTACATTTCTGAAGTATTAGCGAAGCTCGATGCGAAAAATAGGATTGAGGCAATTACAATTGCAGAAGAGAAGGGCTGGATATAAAAAAGAAGTTTACCTATAAGTGGTAAACTTCTTTTTTGCTTATTTTCCTTGTTGTACTTCTACTACTTTATTAATTTTTGCTAGAGCCTTATATCCATGTGCTTGGAAAGCCTTTTCGAATTCTGTTGATGTCGTATTACTATATAAATCTTTTGCAGCCTGTACAATGTGAGATTGAAGTGATTCAAAATCTTCCGCTGAAGTTGCGTAGTTTTGCAATGCACGCATAACAACTTTGCTTACTTTTTCATTTCCTTGTTTTTGAACAAATATACCGTTATACGTTTTACCTTCAGCTAATTGATATAATACATGGCTAATGATTCCGGAATTCACGTGAGATTCTTGATTATTTCCGTCATTATAGAAATCTTGTAAGTTTGTATATAGTTTGTTGCCACCATCACCAATTTCCCTTGGGATGTCACGAATTGTTAGGCCACCTAACGTATCGCCCATAATCCAATTTCCTTTATCTTTCTTTACGTAATATTCTATTTGTGTACCCCAGAAATCTGCCAGGCCTTCATTTAGTGCAGATGTTTCAGCACTTGGATATCTCACAATTTTATTTTTTGTTGTACCACTAAATACAGCATGTCCAAATTCATGTGCAGTCACGTCAAGAGCAGAGGTTAATTTTCCATTTAGGCCGTCACCAAAGACCATTTGATTCCAAGCCGGATGCCAAAATGCATTTACATAATTTTCTTTTATACCATCACTAACTTCTGTAGAATCAAATCCGTGGACGCTAGCAACAACTTTTGAGTCTTTATTATCGTAACTTTTTAGATTATGTTCTTTCTTGAAATAGTCGTAAATATAGCTCATGTTTTTCATAACACCAGCTGCTTCTTTATCTGCAAAATTAGGAGTATTACTTGAAATGAGCGTTCCTGGATAGCCGACTTGGCTATCTCCGCCGAGGGAATCAGCATAGTTTGCGTTATAAATATAAATACCACTTCCGCGGGATAGATCAGCTAAATAAAACTTTCCGTCAGAACCCTTTGCAATATTAAATAATACATTTTCCTGTAGAGCATTTTTTCCAGTTCCTTGCTCTTTAGCTAGGGAAAGGCTGGGTGATGTTACTTGATTAATAGATTTATTTTCTTTATTTTTAATGAACTTTTCCTGGAATAGTACTTCACCAGTTTTTAAATCAACGATTGCATTACCGCTTATAATTTGTTCATGGTTTTCGTAAGTAAATGTAATAACAGTTGCGAACGTGTAATAACCATCTTTTTTCTTATAAACAACGGTTTCGCTAGAGAATTCTGTTTCAGCCGCATCGTTTGGAATTTGAACTGTATCGCGTAATTTAGATTTTACTTCATTTTTCGACAAAAAATTTGTTATAGTAAGATTAGGTTGTTGGTCTAAATTTTGGACAACTTTACCACTAACAGTAGTAATCACTCCATTTTTATCTACTTTTACAATGAGATCTTGACCATATACTTTATAGTTTTTGTAAGTTTGTGCAAGGCGAACTTCGGTTTGATTTTCTTTTGTTTCTTTATTTGTAGGTTGAAAATTAACGTTTTTTTCAGTTGTAACTTGCTCTTGTTGAGCTTTAGCCCCGTTTACCTCACCTTTTAAATATTTTTTAGCAATATTCTCTTTCGTATCATTTTGAGGTTGTGTTAATTTCCCAATTGTTAAACCAGGCTGAGCAATTTCAACTTTTACTTCATTTTTATCTAATTCTTGGGCATGAATAGCTTCTGTTGATAAAGGACAAAGGAGACCGAATGTAACGAATGCACTAGCAAGTTTTCTATAATTCATCTATAACACTCCTAATCTATTGTATGTGAGATGAATTGTATGAAAAATTTGCCGAATTTTATATATATTATGCATTATTTCATATCAAAAATTGTCGAATTCACATTATTGTAGTGGTATGACAACTCAAAAAATTAGATTGTTATAATGGGATGGTGAGTAAGTATGCACGCAGAAAAATTAGGAAGTGAAATAAAGAAAATTAGGGTTATGAGAGGATTAACACAAAAACAGTTATCCGAGAATATATGTCATCAATCGGAAGTGAGCCGAATTGAATCGGGCGCGGTATACCCAAGTATGGATATATTGCAAGGCATTGCAGCGAAGTTACAAGTTCCCATTATTCATTTTTATGAGGTACTCATTTATTCTGATATTGAGAGAAGTAAGCAGTTAAAAAATCAAATTATTATGCTTTGTAAGCAAAAGAAATATAAAGAAATTTATAATAGAGTATGGAATGAGTTGAAAAAGGAAGAATATCATCCCGAGCTTCAGCAATTTCTTCAATGGCAATATCATGTAGCTGCTTACATATTGAAAAAAATCGATTACGAATATTGTATTTTAGAATTAAAGAAATTACTCAATCAACAATTGGCAGGAATAGATGTATATCAGAATCTTTATATTGAAAACGCAATTGCAAACATTTATGCTGAAAATGGCTATTTTAAGAAGAGTATTGAGTTATTTGAAAATATATTAAAACAATTAGAGGCATTGCATGATAATAAAGAGTTTGATGTGAAGGTGAGACATAATCATGCAAAAGCATTATACTTAGATAATCAATACGAAGAAGCGCTTTGTCAAGCAAATAAAGCCATTGAGCTATCGTGTCGAATTAATAGTATGACATTAATTGGACAGTTATACTATCAAAAAGGTGAATGCCTAGAAAAGCTAGAGTGTGATAGAGCAGAAATTGAAGATACTTACGAAAAAGCGTACTTCTTTTTCGATATATTAGGAATCCATGCGTTAAAAGAATCACTTATAAAAAAAATGAAGAAATAAAAAAGACCTAAAAAACAAATATGCATAATTGCATAAGATATGGATAAATTTTCATGATATATTTAAAGAAAAAAATGTGGGTGATGGAATATGAAAAAACTACTTATTGGTAGTCTGTTAACGTTAGCGATGGCATGGGGTATTTCATTAGGAGATACAGCTTTAGAGAAAAATCAAGTAATTTCTCCTGATGATCAAGAGATACAATTAGCTTCAGATGTACCTTTTGAGTACTAAAAAACAACCGTCTAACTTAGACGGTTGTTTTTTTATGGAGTAACATCCACACATCTTTACTAGAAACAGGTTTGCTAAAGAAGAATCCTTGAATGTGGTCACAGTTTTGCTCGTGTAAAAACTTCCATTGTTCATCTGTTTCTACCCCTTCCGCAATAACCTCTAAATTTAATTCTTTTGATAGTGTAATAATGGAAGCGATAATCGCTTCTTCTAACGGGCTATTTGTAATTCCACAAATAAATTCTCGAGCAATTTTTAATGTATTGATTGGATATTTTGTTAAATAAGCTAAAGAACTATAACCAGTCCCAAAGTCATCAATTGAAATTTGAATACCGAGATTTTGAAGTTGTTCTAGTTTAGCAATTACAGAATGATTTTGATTAATCGCGATACTTTCCGTAATTTCAATATCTAGTGCTTCTGGTTTTAGTTCTGTTTCTTCCAAGACTTTTGAAATAGTCGGGATTAAATCTGCACGGTTAAATTGAACAACAGATAAATTTACACCAACCTTTAAGTGCGAAAATCCTTGGTTATGCCACTTTTTAGCTTCTAAGCAGGCAGTACGTAAAATCCAATTACCAAGTTCAATAATAAATCCTGTCTCCTCCGCTAGAGGGATGAATTGGGCAGGTGATACAATTCCAAGTTTTGGATGTTTCCAATGAATTAACGCCTCAAAGCCGATAATTTGTTTTGTTTTTGTGTTTACTTGTGGCTGGTATTCAAGGAAAAATTCATTTTGTTGTAGTGCTTTTGAAAGTTCACCTTCTAGGAAGTGTATTTCGTTTTGCGCAATACTCATTTCCTCTGAGAAGAAAACAAATCTGTTTTTTCCATTCGCTTTTGCTCGATACATAGCCATATCTGCATTTTTCATTAATTCGGTTACATCGGTTCCGTATTCTGGATACATTGCAATTCCGATACTCGGTGTAATAGAAAGCTCTTCATCTTTAATGAAGAAGGGCTTATTTAAGATAGTTAAAATTTGTTCGGCTATAAAAGTAGCGCTTTTTTCAGAGTACATATCTGGTAATAGCATATAAAATGGAATGTTTTTCATTGTGAAAATTACTTTTTTTGAAAAAAATAGCGCAATGTTACAATTTACCATTGTAACGTTGCGCCGTTTTTTCTTTTTATTCCCCTTATAGAAGAGATTTCATCTATTAATTGAAGAAGTGCTAAATCCTTTTGTTTGCTTTCAATCATAATATCGAAATTATGATTGATTTTTTTTGCAATGTGTAAAAAGGGTTTAATAAACCCTAAATCAATATAATCTGCGTGAGCCCTAAATTCTTTTTCTGATTTAGGAGAAGAAATATGAACTTTAGGAGGGACGTTTGTGTGTGACCAAGTTTCAAAAATCGCAGGAAGTAACTCTTCTAGCGGTTCACCACAAAGGTTTGCTATGTGATGATGATAATCGAATACGAAAGGGATGGTTTCTTTTTGACAAATAGCCAAGGTTTCAGAAGTGGTATACGTTTTATCATCATTTTCAAGAGTCATTTGTTCTTTTATATATGAAGGAAGTTTTTTTATGTTTTCATGAAAACGTCCAATTGCACTTTCCTTATTTCCATACGCGCCTCCTACATGAATATTAATGTAGGAGGAATCTGCAATTCCTATAGCGTCTAATACGTTATAATGATAGGTCATATCCGTAATCGCATTAGTTGTAATATGTGGTTTGTCGCTTGTAAATAGCGTAAATTGATTTGGATGGAAACTTACGCGCAAATTGTGTTCCTGAATTAATGCCCCTATTTTACGCCAAAGCGGTGCAAATGCTTGAAGATAATTAAATTCGACTTCGGGATGTGTTGCAAGCGGAACGATAGAAGATGATAAACGATATAATGGAATTTCATGTGCAATATTGTAATGAAGGATGCGTATTGTATGTTCTAGATTTTGTAGTGTAACATTATATAATTTATCCTCACGCTCTTGTTTTTTGAGTTTTTTCCAGCTTGTAAATGTCATTGTTTTGGCAGGAGAACAGTCCCACAATGCCATAGCATGTGAGACATATCCAAATCGCATTATCATATGTGATGCACCTCTTTAGCTCTTGAAATTTGCCTATAAGAAGAAAGCGAGTATCGTTCCTATCCACTCTTTTCCCCGATCAATAATAGAGAGAGGGCTAACATCTTCAAAGGAAAGCAATGAGGAGCTTTTCAAATCTTCCTCGAATTTGTTTTTTACTTCTTGTATGAAATGTTTATCATATAAAAGGCAGTTGATCTCATGGTTAACATATAAACTTCTCATATCAACATTAGCAGTTCCGATATCACAAATACAATCGTCTACTATAATAATCTTGGCATGAAAAAATCCTTGTTGAAATGCGTAAATATTACAACCGGCTTGTATTAACTTCCGGCAATATGGAAACTTTGCCTCTCGAACGAGGGCGTGATCAGCCTTTTGTGGAACGAGAATCGTTATTTGAACCCCACGTTTCCGTGCTTTTAATAAAGCGTTCATAATTTCTTTACCGGGAATGAAATACGGTGTACCGATAAAGAGCTCTTCTTTTGCACTTTCGATTAAATGTAAAAATGTATTTTGTAAATAGGCACCGTCAGTCGGAATAAAGCGATGTAGAATAGCACCACGTTGTTGTTTGGGAAAATAAAGAGATGAATCTAATAAATTTTGGTTCGTATCATCAAACCAGTCATGTAAAAACTGTTTTTGCAAATCTTGTATCCCTTCTCCTGTAAGACGTAAATGATAATCTCGCCATAACCCTAACTTTTGATTGTGGCCTAAATATTCCTCGCCGATATTAAATCCACCAATATAACCAATCTTCCCGTCAATAATTGTAATTTTTCTATGATTTCTTTGATTTGCAGAAAAGAAAAGAAAAGGAAATTTCACTTTGTGACAAAATGAAAAAGAGACACCATGTTTTTGTAGGGAGTACATCGCCTCTTTTGATAAAGAATGACTTCCAAACCGGTCGAGTAAAAGTCTTACTTCAACTCCCTCTTGTGCTTTATCGATAAGTAACTTTAAAAACTTACGACTTATTTCATCGTTTTTGACAATGAAAAATAAAACATGCACATGGTGTTTGGCTTGCTTAATATCAGTAAATAGAGCATCATACAAATCTTTTCCATATGTATAAAGGTGAAAGTCACTTTGACGCAAAGGGAATGAACGAGAACGTATACGCTTTAAATGAAGAATTCTCCCGTACGAAAGGTCAATTGTAATCCAAAGAGTGGCGCCTATTAATAAGAGAGATAAGAAGAACATGAGTAAATTCCCTCCTTCGCATTCTTTTCACCTTCAGTTTGTTACAAATTAAATTTTCACTTTATAGTTTCACCGAAATAAACAGCTTTATTAAAAAATGTGTTGTTGTATAACAAAAAACTGTTGACTGAATGCTCACTCATTATATAATGGTGGTAGGGGATATAATTCAGAAAATTATATATTTTCGAAGATTCTAAAAAGAAAGAGGGCTTACAAAGAGAGGGGTAGCATAAAAATGAATAGCTTACTAATTATTAATTGGCTGGCTGCCATTGCTGTTATTGCTTATGCGGGATATTTGTTTGTATATCTTATACGAACGAGGATGGCCTACATACAATTAGGAAAAAAGATAGAATTTGACCGTCGTTTTAAAGAGCGTTGGGATCTTCTTAAGGTCAATGTTTTCGGTCAGAAAAAGCTGCTGAAAGATAAAAAGAGCGGTATCATTCACGTTATGTTCTTTTACGGATTTATTCTTGTCCAATTTGGAGCAATCGACTTCGTTTGGAAAGGACTCGCACCAGGATCACATCTTCCACTTGGACCACTATACCCTGCATTTACATTCTTCCAGGAAATTGTCACACTCGTTATTTTAATTGCAGTCTTTTGGGCTTTTCATAGACGTTATGTTGAAAAGCTTGTTCGTTTAAAACGTAATTTCAAATCAGGCCTTGTCCTTATTTTTATCGGTGGTTTAATGCTTTCAGTGCTACTTGGTAACGGGATGGGAATTATATGGCACGGCGAGGAATTTTCATGGAGTGAACCAATCGCTTCTGTAATCGCTTACGTTTTCTCAGGAGTAAATGAAACTGTAGCCATTTCAGTATTTTATTTCTCTTGGTGGGTGCATTTACTAATTTTGTTAACGTTTTTAGTTTATGTACCGCAATCAAAACATGCGCATTTAATTGCTGGACCAGTCAACGTATTTTTTGGACGTCTTTCAAATCCAGGGAAACTTGAAAAAATCGATTTTGAAGATGAAACACAAGAAACGTTCGGTGTTGGTAAAATTGAAGACTTTAGACAAAATCAGCTCGTTGATTTATATGCTTGTGTAGAGTGTGGCCGTTGTACAAATATGTGTCCGGCAACAGGAACAGGAAAAATGTTATCACCGATGGATTTAATTTTAAAACTTCGTGATCATTTAACTGATAAAGGAGCAGCGGTAACATCAAAGGCACCGTGGGTTCCAGTTGTTGCTTTTAATAATACACAAGGCAATCAGTTGGCGATGATGGCAGCTGGAAAAGGACAACAAGAATCAGCGGCTACAGCGTTAGCTTACGATCCAAGTTTAATTGGAGACGTTATTACAGAAGAAGAGATTTGGGCATGTACAACGTGCCGTAACTGTGAGGACCAGTGCCCAGTTATGAATGAGCATGTTGACAAGATTATTGACTTACGCCGCTATCTCGTTTTAACAGAAGGAAAAATGGATGCAGAAGCACAACGTGCAATGACAAACATTGAACGTCAAGGAAATCCATGGGGTCTAAATCGTAAAGAGCGTGAAACATGGCGCCAAGGTGATGATGAGGTAACCGTTCCAACTGTGAAGGAGAAATCAAAAGCTGGTGAGGAATTCGAATATTTATTCTGGGTTGGTTCGATGGGATCATATGATAATCGCAGTCAGAAAATTGCGATATCGTTTGCGAAGTTAATGAACGAGGCAGGCATCTCATTCGCGATTCTTGGTAATAAAGAAAAGAACTCTGGAGATACACCACGCCGCCTCGGAAATGAATTCGTATTCCAAGAGATGGCGACAAAAAATATTGAAGAATTTGAAAAAGCAGGAGTGAAGAAAATCGTTACGATTGACCCTCATGCTTATAACACCTTTAAAAATGAGTATCCGGACTTTGGCTTGCAAGCAGAAGTCTATCATCATACAGAATTGTTAGCTCAGTGGGTGAAAGAAGGGCGCTTAAAACCAGTTCACCCTATCGAAGAAACAGTTACGTACCATGATTCCTGTTACTTAGGAAGATACAACGAAGTATACGAAGCACCGCGTGATATTTTAAAAGCAATTCCAGGCGTGAACCTTGTGGAAATGGCACGTAATCGTGAAACGGGAATGTGCTGTGGTGCAGGTGGGGGCCTAATGTGGATGGAAGAAACGACAGGCTCTCGTATTAACGTTGCTCGTACAGAACAAGCGCTAGCTGCTAAACCATCAATTATCGGTACAGGATGTCCGTATTGCTTAACGATGATTAGTGATGGTACGAAAGCAAAAGAAGTGGAAGAACAAGTTCAAACTCTCGATGTAACAGAGATTTTAGAACGCTCTGTTATCGGGCAGAAGAAAGAAGCAATGTAGTTTGTAGGAATGCATACAACTTTAGAGAGAGGTGCAATAATTGCACCTCTTCTCAACGTAAGAATACCGAACGAGCGCTCAGCGCTAACAAATGAAATGGGGGAAATGGAAATGAGTAAAACAGTTATTTTAAGTGCTGCAAGAACACCGGTTGGAAAATTCGGAGGAACTTTAAAAGACGTAAAAGCAACAGAACTTGGAGGAATCGCAATTAAGGCAGCGCTTGAAAGAGCAGATGTTGCCGCTAGTGATGTTGAAGAAGTTATATTCGGGACAGTTATCCAAGGAGGGCAAGGGCAAATTCCATCACGCCAAGCAGCGAGAGCAGCTGGAATCCCTTGGGAAGTGCAGACGGAAACAGTGAATAAAGTTTGTGCATCAGGGCTTCGCGCAGTTACTTTAGCAGATCAAATTATTCGTACTGGTGACCAATCGCTTATTGTAGCTGGTGGAATGGAATCGATGAGCAACAGTCCTTACATTTTACGAGGAGCAAGATGGGGATACAGAATGGGTCACAACGAAGTTATCGATTTAAACGTTGCGGATGGTTTAACATGCACATTTTCAGGTGTACACATGGGTGTTTATGGTGGAGAAGTTGCAAAAGAAGACGGAATCTCTCGCGAAGCACAAGATGAATGGGCATATCGTAGCCATCAACGTGCGGTGTCAGCACATAAGGAAGGTCGTTTTGAAGAGGAGATTGTACCAGTAACAATTCCGCAAAGAAAAGGCGATCCTATCGTCGTTGCTAAGGATGAAGCGCCACGTGAAGATACAACGATTGAAAAATTAGCGAAATTAAAACCAGTATTTGATAAGACAGCAACAGTAACAGCTGGTAATGCTCCAGGATTGAATGATGGCGGTGCTGCACTTGTATTAATGAGCGAGGAAAGAGCGAAGCAAGAAGGAAGAAAGCCATTAGCGACAATTTTAGCGCATACGGCAATCGCGGTAGAATCGAAGGATTTTCCAAGAACGCCGGGTTATGCAATTAACGAATTGCTGAAAAAAACAGGCAAGACAATTGAAGAAATTGATTTATTTGAGATTAACGAAGCATTTGCGGCAGTAGCGATTGCGAGTACAGAAATTGCTGGGATTGACCCAGAGAAATTGAATGTAAATGGCGGCGCAGTAGCGATGGGACATCCAATTGGCGCGAGCGGAGCACGTATTATCGTTACTCTTATTCATGCTTTAAAACAACGCGGCGGCGGCATTGGAATCGCTTCGATTTGCAGTGGTGGCGGTCAAGGTGACGCAATTATGATTGAAGTTCATTAATCAAACGGTGCTGTAAGAGAACGGGTTCTTTAGTAATTAATGATTTGCTTTATTAAAAAGGAGGAAGAAAGAATGGGCGTACAAAAAATAGTTGTAATTGGTGCAGGACAAATGGGTTCAGGTATTGCACAAGTGTGTGCAATGGCAGGCTATGACGTGAAAGTACAAGATTTAAAGCAAGAGCAATTAGACCGAGGATTGGCTGTCATTACGAAAAATTTAGCTCGTCAAGTAGAAAAGGGTCGCATGAAAGAAGAAGAGAAAGAAGCTACATTAAATCGTCTTACATGGACACTCGATTTAAATAGTGTCAAAGAAGCTGATCTTGTTATCGAAGCAGCTGTTGAAAAAATGGATATTAAAAAGAAAATTTTTGCGAATCTAGATGAAATTGCTCCAGAACACGCAATTTTAGCGACGAACACGTCATCTCTACCAATTACGGAAATTGCAGCGGTAACGAAACGTCCTGAGAAAGTAATCGGCATGCACTTCATGAATCCAGTTCCAGTTATGAAGCTCGTTGAAATTATTCGCGGTTTAGCAACAGATGATGCGGTATATGAAACGATTGAGGATATTACGAAAAAGATTGGGAAAGTACCAGTTGAAGTAAATGATTTCCCAGGGTTTGTATCTAACCGTATTTTATTACCGATGATTAACGAAGCGATTTATACGTTATATGAAGGAGTAGCGACGAAAGAAGCGATTGATGAAGTAATGAAACTTGGTATGAATCATCCGATGGGACCTCTTACATTAGCTGATTTTATTGGTTTAGATACGTGTTTATACATTATGGAAGTGTTGCATGAAGGATTAGGAGATAGTAAGTATCGCCCATGTCCATTATTACGTAAGTATGTAAATGCAGGATGGTTAGGACGTAAAACGGGTCGCGGCTTCTACGTTTACGAGTAAATTCCTCCTTATTAATAAAGTAGTGGTCTTACCAAATAGTTAAAAAGATATATAGCAAATGGGGGCGAAGTACATGAATTTTCATTTTACTGAAGAGCAACAAATGATGAGGAAAATGGTTCGAGATTTTGCGCAGAAGGAAATAGCTCCCTTTGTTCCTAGTATGGAACAAGGGGTGTTCCCCAAAGAGATTTTGCAAAAGATGGGTGAACTTGGATTAATGGGAATTCCAGCGCCTTCAAAATACGGTGGCGCAGAAATGGATTTTATTTCTTATATTTTAGCGATTGAAGAAATCTCAAAGGTAAGCGCAACAGTTGGTGTAATTTTAGCTGTACATACATCAGTTGGAATGAACCCGATTTTATATTTTGGAACAGAAGAGCAGAAGCAGAAATATGTTTCGAAGCTTGCGACTGGTGAATATTTAGGTGCCTTCGCCTTAACAGAGCCAAATGCAGGATCAGATGCAGGGAGTTTGAAATCACGTGCTGTAAAGAAAGGCGATCACTATATCATTAATGGATCGAAAGTATTTATTACAAATGGCGGTGAAGCAAGTACATATATCGTCTTCGCTTCTACAAATCCAGATGCAGGGAAAAGTGGTATTTCTGCATTTATTGTAGAGAAAGATACACCAGGCTTAATCATCGGAAAAGATGAGCATAAGATGGGGCTTCTTGGTTCTCGTACAGTGCAACTTACGTTCGAAGATATGAAAGTGCCGGCTGAGAATTTACTTGGTGAAGAAGGACAAGGATTTAAGGTGGCAATGGCGAATTTAGATGTTGGACGAATTGGAATCGGAGCGCAGGCGTTAGGAATCGCGGAAGCAGCGCTCAAATGCGCAGTTGATTATGCAAAAGAGCGTGAGCAATTTGGAAAGCCAATTGCGGCGCAGCAAGGAATCGGATTCAAACTTGCAGATATGGCGACAAGTGTGGAAGCAGCGCGACTACTCGTATATAGAGCGGCATCGCTTAGAGCGCAAGGGTTACCATGCGGTAAAGAAGCATCTATCGCGAAGTTATTTGCTTCTAAGACAGCAGTTGAAGTTGCGATCGAAGCAGTGCAAGTATTTGGTGGTTACGGTTATACGAAAGATTATCCAGTGGAACGATTTTTCCGTGATGCAAAGATTACGCAAATATACGAAGGAACGAGTGAAATACAAAAGCTTGTAATTAGTCGAGCTTTATAAAAAGGGTAAGGGGGAGACTGGAATGCATTTTAAATTATCAGAAGAACATGAAATGATAAGAAAAATGGTTCGGGATTTTGCGAGAAATGAAGTAGCGCCGACAGCAGCTGAGCGTGATGAGGAAGAGAGATTTGATCGAGCTTTATTCGACCAAATGGCAGAGCTTGGTTTAACAGGTATTCCATGGCCTGAAGAGTATGGCGGGATTGGAAGCGATTACTTGGCATATGTAATTGCCGTTGAAGAATTATCACGCGTCTGTGCTTCTACAGGCGTAACATTGTCTGCTCATACTTCACTTGCTGGATGGCCGATTTTTAAATTTGGAACAGAAGAGCAGAAACAAAAGTTTTTACGTCCAATGGCTGAAGGAAAGAAAATCGGTGCATACGGCTTAACGGAACCAGGTTCTGGATCAGATGCTGGCGGAATGAAGACGACTGCAAAACGAGATGGAGACCATTACATATTAAATGGTTCGAAAATCTTTATTACAAATGGCGGCATTGCTGATATTTATGTTGTTTTTGCATTAACAGATCCTGAATCGAAGCAGCGCGGCACGAGTGCATTTATTGTGGAGAGTGATACACCAGGATTCTCGGTTGGGAAGAAGGAGAGTAAGTTAGGAATTCGCTCTTCGCCAACGACTGAAATTATGTTTGAAGACTGCCGTATTCCTGTAGAGAATCTACTAGGAGAAGAGGGTCAAGGATTCAAAGTTGCGATGCAAACATTAGATGGCGGCCGTAATGGTATTGCGGCGCAAGCGGTCGGTATTGCACAAGGAGCTTTAGATGCTTCTGTAGAATATGCAAGAGAACGTCATCAGTTTGGGAAGCCGATTGCAGCGCAACAAGGGATTGGCTTTAAACTTGCGGATATGGCAACGGATGTAGAGGCGGCACGTCTTTTAACATATCAAGCGGCTTGGCTTGAGTCTGAAGGGCTTCCGTACGGGAAAGAATCAGCGATGTCAAAAGTATTCGCAGGTGATACAGCGATGAAGGTGACGACTGAAGCAGTACAAGTATTTGGTGGTTACGGTTATACGAAAGATTATCCAGTAGAGCGTTATATGCGCGATGCAAAGATTACACAAATATACGAGGGAACACAAGAGATTCAAAGGCTTGTAATTTCTCGTATGTTAACGAAATAGGAACAAAAGCGTAGGTATTTTCCTACGCTTTTTCCTTCCAAAAATAATAGAGAGAGGTGAAGGGGATGGTTAAACATAATGTACATGCGTCAGTGAAAGATGAAAAATTAGTTGCGTTAAGGCGTGAACAAATGATTAAAGGTGCAGTGCAACTTTTTAAGCAAAAAGGATTCCCGCGTACAACAACGAGAGAAATTGCGAAAGCGGCTGGATTTAGTATTGGAACACTTTATGAATACATTCGCACAAAAGATGATGTATTATATTTAGTTTGTGATAGTATTTATGAACATGTAAAAGAACGTTTAGAGGAAGTAGTGTGTACAGAGAAGGGGAGTATAGAAAGTTTAAAGATAGCGATAACGAATTACTTTAAAGTGATGGACGAATTGCAAGAAGAAGTATTAATCATGTATCAAGAAGTACGTTTTTTACCGAAAGAATCACTCCCATATGTATTAGAGAAAGAGTTTCAAATGGTAGGGATGTTTGAGAATATTTTAGAACAATGTACAGAAAATGGAACATTCATATTAAATGAAAAAGAAATACAGCTTCTTGCACATAATATTTTCATACAAGGGCAGATGTGGGGATTTAGACGCTGGGCTTTACAAAAACTGTATACGCTCGAGGAATATACAGAAATGCAAATTAGGTATGTGTTGCAAGGAGCACATATGCTCCCGAAATAAGGAAGGAACAAATTATAATTTTAGTACCATATAAAAGTTTCACGTTTTTTTTGTAGCATATTTGTGCGACTTTTGTTTATAATGAATAGTATGGATTTTTTTAAGCAGACCGTTATATATAAGGTTATATTTGAAGAAAGGAAGTGCCGCATAAGTGGATTTTAAGCAATATTCACCAGAAGAGCTAAAAGAATGTTCCATGATTGAAGTTGTACATAGTGTGTTAGGGGATAAAAGACAAGCAACGACATTCAACGAGTTGGTTCAAGAAATCGCTCAAGTGCTGGGACTATCTCAAGAGCAAGTTAATGCGAAACTCGCACAATTTTATACAGATTTAAACATCGATGGACGTTTCATTAATTTAGGAGAAAATCGTTGGGGGCTACGCAGCTGGTACCCATATGAGCAAATTGATGAAGAAATCTTACCTCAGCCAAAACCGAAGAAGAAACGTAAAGTTGAAGAGGACGGTTTTGACGACTACATCGAAGAAGATGAAGATGACTTCGACGATGCAGACGGAAATGAAGAAGATGAAGATGATGTAGAAGATTTGGACAAGGTTCTTGAAGACGAAGACGCAGATGATGAAGATGAAGATCTTGATGATTTAGAAGAAGATGAAGATGACTTCGCTGAAGAAGAACTTGAGTACGATGAAACTGAAGAAGAAGAAGAGGAAGAATTGTAGTTCTTGACTTTTCATTATCGTCCATGTAGAATCATTTTTGGGCTCTTTAAAAAAGGACGATAATACTTTTTAAGTGTAAATATAAAAGAAAATTGCTCCCTACTTATTACTTTATGTGATGAGGGGAGCAATTTTCTTTTTTGTTTTTTGTTTAGAAAATAAAAAGAGTCTAACAATAAGATAGATACAGTGTTATCTACATACGTTGCGCTTTGCAACGGTGATTATATAACAACAAGGTAGAAGGGAGTATTTTCATGACTAAGTATATTTTTGTAACAGGCGGTGTAGTATCGTCTTTAGGTAAAGGTATTACAGCAGCATCTCTTGGAAGACTTTTAAAAAATCGTGGTTTAAACGTAACGATTCAAAAGTTTGATCCATACATTAACGTAGACCCTGGGACTATGAGCCCATACCAACACGGTGAGGTATTCGTAACAGATGATGGTGCAGAAACGGACTTAGACCTTGGTCACTATGAGCGTTTTATCGACATCAACTTAAATAAATACAGCAACGTAACAACAGGTAAAATTTACTCTTCAGTTCTTCAAAAAGAGCGTCGTGGTGAATATTTAGGAGGAACAGTTCAAGTTATTCCTCACATTACTAACGAAATTAAAGAACGTGTATATCGTTCTGGTCGCGAAACAAACGCGGACGTTGTTATTACAGAAATCGGTGGAACTGTTGGTGATATCGAGTCTCTACCATTCCTAGAAGCAATCCGTCAAATTAAGAGCGACATCGGTCGTGACAACGTAATGTACATTCACTGTACGTTAATCCCATACTTAAAAGCAGCGGGTGAAATGAAAACAAAACCAACGCAACATAGCGTTAAAGAGCTTCGCAGCTTAGGTATTCAACCAAATATTATCGTTGTTCGTACAGAACTACCTGTTTCTCAAGATATGAAAGACAAGCTTGCATTATTCTGTGACATCGATACAAAAGCAGTTATCGAAGCACGCGATGCAGATACTTTATATGCGGTTCCATTATCTCTTCAAGAACAAAACATGGACCAAATCGTTTGCGATCACTTAAAATTAGACAATCCAGCTGCAGATATGACAGAGTGGACTGCGCTAGTTAATAAAGTACGCAACCTTTCTAAGAAAACAAAAATTGCTCTTGTTGGTAAATACGTAGAGCTTCAAGATGCATACATTTCTGTTGTAGAAGCACTTCGTCATGCGGGCTACTCATTCGACACAGATGTAGAAGTGAAATGGGTAAATGCTGAGCACGTAACAGCAGAAAACGTAAAAGAATTAGTTGGCGATACAGATGGTATCCTTGTACCAGGTGGCTTCGGCGATCGCGGTGTAGAAGGTAAAATCGTTGCAATTCAATATGCTCGTGAAAACAAGGTTCCATTCTTAGGAATTTGCTTAGGTATGCAACTTGCATCAATCGAATTCGCACGTAACGTATTAGGATTAGAAGGAGCTAATTCTTCTGAAATTAATCCTGACACACCTTATGCAATCATCGACTTATTACCAGAACAAAAAGATGTAGAAGACTTAGGTGGTACACTTCGTCTTGGTCTATACCCATGTAAGCTTGCTGAAGAAACAAATGCTTACAATGCTTACAATGAGCCGGTTGTATATGAGCGTCATCGTCATCGTTATGAGTTCAACAATCAATTCCGTCCGGATATGGAAAAAGCAGGATTTGTATTCTCTGGTACAAGCCCAGACGGTCGTCTAGTTGAAATCATTGAGTTAAAAGACCACCCTTGGTTCGTGGCGGCACAGTTCCACCCAGAACTTGTATCTCGTCCAAACCGCCCACAACCATTGTTCCATGATTTCGTAAGAGCATCTATTACGAATAAAGAGAGCAAGTAATAAAAAAAGCGCCTGAAATAGGGCGCTTTTTTTAATATTCGTTTAACATTTCATCAATTGTAAACTTCAATCCGTGATAAGCAAATAAAGCCACAATTAAACTTGGGAATCCGTAGCGGTTACCTTCATCGTCTGGAATAAGACCTTTTAACAGTTTTGTATCAATATGTACATCTGTATATTGTTCCAGTGATTCCGTACCTTCTTGAATAGCAGAGATTCCAACGATAGATTGACCTTCTTCTTGAAGCTTTTTCGCGATTTTTACAATTTCTTCGTCAGTTGAAAAGCGGCTAATAAGAAGTACACGGTCCGCTGAAGTCACTGTTTCCAGCTCTCCGTTTTCTATTAAACGTTTTGCTTGTTTCATTGGTTCAGCACCGAACAACGCCTCTGAAATAATGCCCTCCATTTCGTTTGTACCATGCAAGTAAATAAAGCCATCGCCAACTAATGCTTGAGCGAGTAGACGGGCGCTATCTTCTAAGCTCATTTCTTCTTTTTGAGAAATTCTAGAGAAATATCCACTTAATTGAGTTGAGAAAATTTTTAACATGTTGTTGCTCCTTTCTTTCGTGTTAGCCGGTTCCCATTATAGCTTATTTTTTTTAGAAAGGGGAAATCGTAGGGTGGCATAACAAAATAGGAAACGGTAAAATAAGAAAGAATAGGAAGGAATTTGGCAAAGAATAGCGAAAATAAATCGATAAGATATAAGAAGCTTTAAATCTTGTATTTACACAGAAAGGTTGGGAGTTATGGAAGGGAAAATTTTAATCGTTGATGATCAATATGGCATTCGTGTGTTATTACATGAAGTGTTCCAAAAAGAAGGTTATCAGACGTTCCAAGCAGCGAATGGATTTCAAGCTTTAGATATCGTGAAAAAGGATAATCCAGATTTAGTAGTGTTAGATATGAAAATTCCAGGTATGGATGGTATAGAGATTTTAAAGCATGTAAAAGAAATTGATGAGAGTATTAAAGTAATTTTAATGACTGCTTATGGAGAGCTTGATATGATCCAAGAAGCAAAAGATTTAGGAGCTTTAATGCACTTCGCTAAACCATTTGATATTGATGAAATTCGTCAAGCGGTGAGAAATGAGCTTGCTGTAGAGGCTTAAAAATGAATTTTTTATAAAAAATATGGAAAAAAGCGTTTACATGGACTATTGAGCAGGTGAATACAGTTGAGTTTTTGAGTACAAGTTGTTATCCTATTGAGTGTAGAAAAAAGTCCGGTATGTATATATACATATTTTACCTTATTCTGGTCATACTACCAGCGATAAGAACTTATCGGATACAAAAAACGTTTTTTAGGAGGATTCACCATGCCTTTAGTTTCTATGAAAGAAATGCTAAACAAAGCACTAGAAGGAAAATACGCAGTTGGTCAATTCAACATGAACAACTTAGAGTGGACTCAAGCTATCTTAGCTGCTGCGGAAGAAGAAAAATCTCCTGTAATCCTAGGTGTATCTGAGGGTGCAGCTCGTCATATGACTGGTTTCAAAACAGTTGTAGCTATGGTTAAAGCTTTAATCGAAGAAATGAAAATCACTGTTCCTGTAGCGATTCACCTTGACCACGGTTCAAGCTTCGAAAAATGTAAAGAAGCAATCGATGCAGGTTTCACATCTGTAATGATCGACGCTTCTCACCACCCATTCGAAGAAAACGTTGAAACTACTAAAAAAGTAGTAGAATACGCACACGCTCGTAACGTATCTGTTGAAGCTGAGCTTGGAACAGTTGGCGGACAAGAAGACGACGTAATCGCTGAAGGCGTAATTTACGCTGATCCTGCAGAGTGTAAGCACCTTGTTGAAGCAACAGGTATCGATTGCCTAGCTCCAGCTTTAGGTTCTGTACATGGTCCTTACAAAGGTGAGCCTAACTTAGGATTCGCTGAAATGGAACAAGTTCGTGACTTCACTGGCGTACCTTTAGTATTACACGGTGGTACTGGTATCCCAACTGCTGATATCGTAAAAGCTATTTCTTTAGGTACTTCAAAAATCAACGTAAACACTGAGAACCAAATTGAGTTTACAAAAGCTGTTCGTGAAGTATTAAACAAAGACCAAGAAGTTTATGATCCTCGTAAATTTATTGGACCTGGCCGCGACGCTATCAAAGCAACTGTTGCTGGTAAAATGCGTGAGTTCGGTTCTAACGGTAAAGCGTAAGAATAAAATTCCGTTTTGGAAACCGTCTAGTCTTTTAGACGGTTTCCTTTCGTTGTATAATGAAAGCGTGAACAAGTCTAAAGATTTTATAAAGTGAATTTTTAGTCTGTAAATATAGAAAATAATGTGCATAGTCCTATTAATAAATGTGATAAGTATCTGAATGGATGAATTTGATTCGATGAATAGTTAATCTTCACCTATTTGTACTACAGGGGAGCTACAGGTGATGGTTTTCTACTTATTGAGTTTTAGGGTGGAAAGAGTGATTGAGATTCTTAAGGGGAATCTTCTACTTATTCTTATAAAGAAGTAGAAGGTAAATACATTCACAAGAAGGGAGCTCAATATGGAAAAATTGCTAATTGAAGGCGGAAGAGCTTTAAATGGAACAATTCGTGTGAGTGGTGCAAAGAACAGTGCTGTTGCACTAATTCCAGCGACGATTTTAGCGGATACTCCAGTAACTATTGGTGGCGTTCCTAATATTTCGGATGTGAAAATGTTAGGAGACTTACTAGAGGAAATTGGAGGGAAAGTAACATATGGGCAGGAGGAAGAGATGGTAGTAGATCCTTCTAACATGGTTGCGATGCCTTTACCAAATGGAAAAGTGAAAAAATTGCGCGCCTCGTATTACTTAATGGGGGCAATGCTTGGCCGTTTTAAAAAAGCTGTTATTGGGCTTCCTGGTGGATGTCATTTAGGGCCGAGACCGATTGATCAGCATATTAAAGGTTTTGAAGCATTAGGTGCGCATGTTACCAATGAACAAGGTGCCATTTATTTAAGAGCAGATGAACTACGTGGAGCGCGTATTTATTTAGATGTTGTTAGTGTAGGAGCGACGATTAATATTATGCTAGCGGCTGTACGAGCGAAAGGTAGAACTGTTATTGAAAATGCTGCGAAGGAACCAGAGATTATTGATGTAGCTACATTGTTAACAAGTATGGGCGCGCGCATTAAAGGCGCTGGTACAGATGTAATCCGAATTGATGGTGTAGATTCTTTACACGGTTGTCACCATACTATCATTCCAGATCGTATTGAAGCTGGTACGTATATGGTTTTAGGGGCAGCGTCAGGAGGAGAAGTAACAGTTGATAATGTTATTCCTCAGCATTTAGAATCAGTTACTGCGAAGCTAAGAGAAGCTGGTGTTCAAGTTGAAACGAATGATGACCAAATTACAGTGAACGGCAATAGAAGGTTAAAAGTAGTTGATGTAAAAACGCTAGTATATCCAGGGTTTCCAACAGATTTACAACAGCCGTTTACAACGCTTTTAACAAAAGCGCATGGAACAGGAGTTGTAACTGATACAATTTACGGCGCACGTTTCAAGCATATTGATGAACTGCGCCGTATGAACGCGCAAATTAAAGTAGAAGGCCGTTCGGCAATTGTGACTGGACCTGTTTTATTACAAGGTGCGAAGGTGAAAGCGAGTGACTTACGAGCTGGAGCATCCCTTGTTATTGCTGGTTTAATGGCAGATGGCATTACAGAAGTAACGGGACTTGAGCATATTGATCGAGGGTACGAAAATATAGTAGACAAGCTTAAAGGGCTTGGTGCAAACATTTGGCGAGAACAAATGACAAAGCAAGAAATTGAAGAAATGAAGAACGCTTAAAGTGATACTTCCGTTAATGGGGAGCGAAGAATCACTATTGGCAGAAGTATCACTTTATAGAAAAACACGGTTCACAAAATACGGCAGAAATATACAGACTTAAAGGAGAGGGATTATCGTGGAAAGAAGTTTATCTATGGAGTTAGTACGTGTAACAGAGGCTGCAGCATTATCATCAGCGCGTTGGATGGGACGCGGAAAAAAAGATGAAGCAGACGGTGCAGCGACATCAGCTATGCGTGATGTATTTGATACAGTTCCGATGAAAGGTACAGTTGTAATTGGCGAAGGTGAAATGGATGAAGCACCAATGCTATATATCGGAGAGAAATTAGGTACAGGGTATGGACCACGCGTAGACGTTGCGGTTGATCCTTTAGAAGGGACAAACATCGTAGCGGCGGGCGGATGGAATGCACTTGCTGTTATTGCAATTGCAGATCACGGTAATTTGTTACATGCTCCTGACATGTACATGGATAAAATCGCGGTTGGCCCAGAAGCAGTTGGGGCGGTTGATATCGACGCACCTATTATCGACAACTTACGTGCCGTTGCGAAAGCGAAAAATAAAGATATTGAAGATGTTGTAGCAACGGTTTTAAACCGTCCGCGTCATCAAGCAATTATCGAAGAAATTCGTAAAGCTGGTGCTCGTATTAAATTAATCAACGATGGAGATGTAGCTGGAGCGATCAATACAGCATTTGATCGTACAGGTGTAGATATTCTATTCGGTTCTGGTGGAGCACCTGAAGGTGTATTAGCTGCAGTTGCATTAAAATGCTTAGGTGGAGAAATTCATGGAAAGCTCTTACCACAAAACGAAGCTGAATTAGCGCGTTGTAAAAAAATGGGCATTAACGATATAAATCGCATCCTTCGTATGGAGGACTTAGTAAAAGGCGACGATGCAATCTTTGCAGCAACAGGTGTAACAGACGGAGAACTATTACGCGGCGTTCAATTTAAAGGTAGCGTCGGAACAACACAATCTCTTGTTATGCGTGCAAAATCAGGCACAGTACGCTTCGTAGACGGACGCCATAGCTTAAATAAAAAACCGAATCTGGTTATTAAGTAAAAAGTGGAGGCGGCTCGTTCAGCATCGCAGGACATTGGAGCTCTCGACCAAGAAGCGCCTTTTGCTTCGAACGAGAGAGCGAAATGGCCGGAGATTCTAGCCGCTGAAACTGGATTAAATAAAGGCAGAAATGGCTTATCTATCCTTCCTTAAAATAAGATGAGTAGAAAAAAGAAAGAAATATAAAAAGCGAAGACAAATTTTCTTGTCTTCGCTTCTTGTATTTGTGTTTCAACGTATTGATTAAAACTAGATAAAAGGGTTACAATAGTGAATATTACCTACTTGAACTTATTGCCTTTCATTATTATTTATTTGCCCTCCGTATTTTTTCCCTTTACCCATGTGAAAAGAGAATAACGTTAAAGTGTGGTGTCTGAATGAATTTGTCAATTGCAGCATTAGAAAACATGAAATTAAAAGAGTTATACGAGCTTGCGAAAGAATTTAAGATTTCGTATTATAGCAAGTTAACGAAAAAAGAGCTAATCTTCGCTATCTTAAAAGCTCGAGCAGAAAAAGAAGGTTTCTTTTTCATGGAAGGCGTATTAGAAATTATTCAATCAGAAGGATTTGGATTTTTACGTCCTATCAACTATTCTCCAAGCTCAGAAGATATTTATATCTCAGCTTCGCAAATTCGTCGTTTCGATTTACGTAATGGAGATAAGGTTTCTGGTAAAGTACGACCTCCGAAAGAAAATGAACGCTATTTTGGATTATTACAAGTTGAAGCTGTAAACGGAGATGATCCAGAATCAGCAAAAGAGCGTGTACATTTCCCTGCATTAACACCGTTATACCCAGATCGCCAAATGAAATTGGAAACGGAAACGAAAAAGTTACCGACACGCATCATGGATTTAATCGCACCAGTTGGATTTGGACAACGTGGTTTAATTGTCGCGCCTCCAAAGGCTGGTAAAACAAGTCTGTTAAAAGAAATTGCACATAGTGTTACAACAAACCATCCGGAAGCAGAATTAATTGTACTTTTAATTGATGAGCGTCCAGAGGAAGTAACAGATATTGAACGTTCTGTTAAAGGTGATGTTGTAAGCTCTACTTTTGATGAAGTACCAGAAAATCATATTAAAGTAGCTGAGCTTGTATTAGAGCGTGCAATGCGTCTTGTAGAGCATAAAAAAGACGTTGTCATTTTAATGGATAGTATTACCCGTTTAGCGCGTGCTTACAACCTTGTTATTCCGCCAAGTGGTAGAACTCTATCAGGTGGTATTGATCCAGCTGCTTTTCATAGACCGAAGCGTTTCTTCGGAGCGGCACGTAATATTGAAGAGGGCGGTAGCTTAACGATTTTAGCAACAGCGCTTGTTGATACAGGATCCCGTATGGATGATGTAATTTATGAGGAGTTTAAAGGAACTGGAAATATGGAACTTCACTTAGATCGCTCATTAGCTGAGCGTCGTATCTTCCCAGCGATTGATATTCGTCGCTCTGGTACGCGTAAAGAAGACCTATTAATTCCGAAAGAACATTTAGACAAGCTGTGGGGTATTCGTAAAACAATGCGTGATACACCAGACTTTGTTGAAAGTTTCTTACGTAAACTTCGTCAAACAAAGACAAATGAAGAATTTTTACAAAACATTGTTGCAGACTCAAAAAGATATGTAACAACTAAGTAAAGGGAAAAGATTGGGACTCGCTTATGTCGTAGTAAGCGAGTTTTTTATGTTTTTAAGGGAATATTAGAGAGAGTAATATATGGAAATAATTTCGGTTTTTGAGATGAAACTCATATTTGGGGTGAGAGAACCTTAGCCAGTCAGAGCTGAGCGAGCCACCGCCACTTTAATTTTAAAAAGACAAAAACAGGTAGTTGCAAAATGGAGTTAGCCTTGTTATAATTTCATCATATGTGTTTCATCAATATAGTTGTGTAAGCAGCTGAAGATGAAAAACTCTGTTTCGAAAATGATTCAGGGCGGAAGGAGATGAAAAGAATGAAAGCAGGAATCCATCCAAATTACAATAAAGTTGTATTTATGGACACGAACACAGGCTTCAAATTCTTAAGCGGGTCTACTAAAGGCTCTAGCGAAACTGTTGAGTGGGAAGATGGTAACACTTATCCATTACTAAAAATTGAGATCAGTTCTGATTCTCACCCATTCTACACTGGACGTCAGAAGTTTGCTACTGCAGACGGACGTGTTGACCGCTTCAATAAGAAATACGGTATTAAGTAATAAAGAACATAAAACAGGCAAGTGTATGTATTCGCTTGTCTGTTTTTTTTGCGAAAATATTAAACCTTTACCCTACTTTGGATTAGGAAAGTAGATGAAAGGAGAGCTCAATGTACTTAATGAATCAAAATGGTTGGATTGAAGTGATTTGCGGGAGTATGTTTTCTGGAAAATCAGAAGAGCTCATCCGCCGTGTGCGCCGTACACAATTTGCGAAACAACATGCAATTGTATTTAAACCATGTATTGATAATCGTTATAGTGAAGAAGATGTTGTATCACATAATGGATTAAAGGTTAAAGCAGTTCCTGTTTCAGCTTCAAAAGATATATTTAATCATGTAACAGAAGAAATGGATGTTATTGCAATCGATGAGGTGCAATTTTTTGATGGGGACATTGTGGAAGTGGTGCAAATATTGGCAAATCGTGGCTATCGTGTCATTGTAGCCGGATTAGACCAAGATTTCCGTGGTCTACCATTTGGACAAGTTCCTCAGCTGATGGCGATTGCTGAACATGTAACTAAATTGCAGGCAGTTTGTTCTGAATGCGGATCTCCAGCAAGTCGTACGCAACGTTTAATTGATGGAGAACCAGCGGCATTTGATGATCCGATCATTTTAGTTGGGGCTTCAGAATCGTATGAACCACGTTGTCGTCATTGTCATGCAGTACCTACAAAACAAAGATAAATGAAACTCGCTATGTAGAGCGGGTTTTTTTCGAAAATAGATGAAGATTGGTGGCTAGCTCTTCGCATCTAAGAACCTTCCGCCCGAAAGGTAAAAAGCACCTTTAGGGCGAAAGAACCTTAGCTGGTCAGAGCTGAATAAGCCACCTGCACTTTTAAATATATTATCTAGCTCCAGCGGCTAGAATCTCCGGTCATTTCGCTCTCTCGCTCGAAGCAAAAAGCGCTTCAAGGTCGAGAGCTCCAATGCCCTGCGATTCTGAGTGAGCCGCTTGCACTTTTAAATATTATCTAGCTCCAGCGGCTAGAATGGTCAGTGGTTTCACTTCTTCCTACGAGGCAAAGAGCGCCTCTCTGTCAGAAGCTCCAACCTCCTCCCATTCTGAGCAAGCCGCTTGCGCTTTTAAATATAATTTGCGTTTTTTTGATTAAGTACCATATACTATTTGTATTAGATACTAGGATGTAGAGGTGAATGGTGTGTTAGATCGTTTGCAAGCTGTAGAAGATCGTTATGAGAAGTTAAATGAATTGTTAAGTGACCCAGAGGTTATTAGCGATACAAATAAGCTTCGTGAGTATTCAAAGGAACAATCTGATATGCAGGAAACGGTAGAGGTGTACCGTGAGTATAAAGATGTTCGTGAGCAATTAAGAGATGCAAAAGCAATGTTAGAAGATAAGTTAGACGCTGATATGCGTGATATGGTAAAAGAAGAGGTTTCTGAATTAGAAGGACAAGAGAAAACATTATCAGAACGTCTGAAAATTTTACTTGTTCCAAAAGACCCTAATGATGATAAAAACGTTATCGTTGAGGTTCGTGGTGCTGCTGGTGGTGACGAGGCAGCTTTATTTGCTGGTGATTTATATCGTATGTATAGCCGTTATGCTGAGGTGCAAGGTTGGAAAACTGAAATTATCGAAGCGAGCTATACAGAGTTAGGTGGATATAAAGAGATTATCTTTATGATTAACGGTAAAGGTGCTTTCGCGAAGCTGAAATTCGAGAATGGTGCTCACCGTGTACAACGTGTTCCTGAAACGGAATCTGGTGGGCGTATTCATACGTCTACAGCAACGGTAGCTGTGTTACCAGAGGCGGAAGAAGTAGAAATTAATATTCATGAAAAAGATGTTCGTGTTGATACGTTCGCTTCTAGTGGTCCTGGTGGACAAAGTGTTAATACAACGATGTCAGCGGTACGTTTAACGCATTTACCGACGGGTGTAGTTGTATCTTGTCAGGATGAGAAATCACAAATTAAGAATAAAGAAAAAGCGATGAAAGTATTACGCGCACGTGTTTATGATAAGTTTAGACAAGAAGCGCAAGCTGAGTATGATCAAAACCGTAAACAAGCTGTTGGTACGGGAGATCGTTCAGAGCGTATTCGTACGTATAACTTCCCGCAAAACCGTGTTACAGACCATCGAATCGGTTTAACGATTCAAAAGCTAGATCAAATCCTACAAGGTAAGTTAGATGATTTCATCAATGCCTTAGTGATGGAAGATCAGGCGCAAAAGATGGAGGCAGCTGAGTAATGCGTGTCTATGAAGCCCTGAAATGGGCTTCTTCTTTTTTACAGGAAAATGGACGAGATGAAAATGCGGGAGAACTTGTCCTTTGTCATGTATTAAAGACGAACAGAACAGGATTGCTCATGAATATGCGTGAAGAAATAACTGCGGAACAAGAGACAAGTTTTGCGAAATTTATCCACAAGCATGTAGAAGGTATTCCAATTCAATATATGATCGGTTATGAAATGTTTTATGGTAGAACATTCTTTGTAAATGAAGAGGTATTGATACCAAGACCAGAAACAGAGGAACTTATAGTTGGAGTGCTAGAGAGAATTGAACGTCATTTTGGTAATGAGGAGCTTCACGTAGCAGATATCGGAACAGGTAGTGGAGCGATTTCTATTACGCTCGCTTTAGAAAATAAAAATCTTCATGTGTATACGGTAGATATTGCACAGGAGTCGATTGAAGTTGCAAAAGAAAATGCAAAAACTTTAGGAGCAGAAGTAACTTTCTATCACGGTGATTTACTATCGCCATTTTATGAAACAGATCAGAAGTTAGATGTCGTTGTTTCTAATCCTCCTTACATACCAGAGGAAGATTGGCGTGGCCTTTCTACTGTTGTGAAGGACCATGAGCCGAAGCGTGCACTTGTTGGCGGCGAAGATGGACTGGATTTCTATCGTCGTTTTATGGAGGAATTGCCGAACGTATTACAGAAAAAAGCGATTGTGGCATTTGAAATTGGTGTAGGACAAGGTGAAGATGTAAAGATGTTATTACAGCAAACTTTCCCACACGCTCAAGTTGAAGTTGTATTTGATATCAATGGAAAAGATCGAATGGTATTTGCAGAAATAGAGTAAGGCATAAGCCTTACTCTATTTTTTGTATAAAAAAATCATAACTACTCAGCCATACATTTCATTCAGAAGTTTGGTAAGGAGTATTATTCCAGCGAAAATACGCCCCTTATTACCTATAGAAAGTTATTTTTATTTTTCAGCATATAGATTGCTGCCATGAAGATAAAAATGGACCTACACCTTGCTTGCCCTTTCTTTGTTTTAAAACTTTGCACGTGCGGCAGGAAAAGGCCCTGACCGCTCCTATACATAGCCAGTCCCTCTCGGACATTTAAAAAAATGCTTTTCTGTCGGTTTTTCATAGAGTGGCTGAGTAGTTACAAAAATTCATATAGATTTTGAATTTAATAGTTTAGAAAGATGAAAGTCTGTCCACACTGTTTCTAGAGGGGACGGTGGAGGAAATGAAAAAACAAGTTATTGCTTATTTTCTTTTATTACTAATTGGTGCACAGTTACTTGTGCAGTTTGGATATATGAAAGCTGATGCAAAAGGGCCTGCTGTTATTCCGAAAGAGGCCGTTCGATTACGTATTTTAGCTAATAGTGATTCAGATAAAGATCAGGCGTTAAAACGTAAAGTACGTGATGAAGTAAAAGCGCAAATTGATGGATGGGTAGCGGATTTAACGTCATTTGAAGAGGCTCGAAAAGTAATTCAAAGCCATATTCCAGAAATTGAAAAGACAGTGGCGAATACGTTGAAAAGGGAAGGAAGTAAAGAGGCGTTTCAAGTGAAATTCAGTAAGAATGTGAAGTTTCCTACAAAGGTATATGGGAATTTTATTTATCCAGCAGGAGAATATGAAGCGGTGCTTATTACAATTGGAAAAGGTGAAGGTGCAAACTGGTGGTGTGTGCTATTTCCTCCAATGTGTTTCTTAGATTTTTCGAGTGGTACAGCTGTAAGGAAAGAAGAACATGTTGTGAAAGCTGAATCTCCTGAAGAGAAGCAGGTGAAACAACCGGAAGAGGATGAAGCGGAAGCAGAAGCTCCAAAGAAAAAAGAGGCTGAAATAAAAGAAACGAAAGTAGTAAAACAAGAGGTAACGAAAAAAGTAACAGCCCAAGAAAAGAAAGTTGTAAAAAATGAAACGCAAGTAGAAGAACAGCCTGTAAGTAAAGAAGAAGCAAAAACTGTGGAAAAAGTGGGGAAAAAACAAGAAAAACAAAATGAGTATGTAAAAGTAGAAGAGGAAGAAGAAAAACCAAAGGTGAAATTATTTATTGTAGAAGCTTTCACATCTTTATTCTCTAAATAATAATATTTCTAAATCCCTTCGCATATATAAACATGAGGAGGGATGTATTATGAAGAAGGTGTATTTTGCTACAAAAGCAGATGTGGAAAGCTTGCATTCTTTTTTCGGACAAGCTAATAAAAAAGATGATAAAATAAATGAGTTGTACGCACAATTTATGATTTTAGAAGAGGCGGGAGAAATACGAGCTGTAATTGGGTATGAACAAAGCGAGGGAAATGTGCTTATTCGTTCTTGTTTATTCACACCTAATGTGGATAAACAGACTTTCCTATATTTTTTTGAAATGTTTTTGCAGTATATGAAAGAAAAAAATATTCGACAATTGTACTTACTCACAAATCATCCACAATCTGTGACGATCTTTCAGTTTTTTGACTTTGTCACTATAGAGAAAGAGAAAGTGCCAGAGGGGATTCGACAGTTAGAACACTTTTGTAAAAATATAAAAGAGCCGAATGCAATAATACTAAATTGTCAGCTATTCACAAAGTTATCCACGGATTAATTAGGTTTATCCACATTTTGTGGATAAACCTTGTTTGTCTTTTGGATAAATCTCATAGTAAACTAAAAATAGACAAGTATTTCATGGTAGAAAAGGACGTGGAAAAAAATGCATACAAATATGTGGGTTGTGGATAATGTTGTGGAAAGAAAAAAATATTATCCACAATTAAAAGAAGCAGCGAGATTATTAAGAGAAAATGAAGCGGTAGCCTTCCCGACAGAAACAGTATATGGGTTAGGAGCGAACGCAATGGACGATGAAGCGATAGCGAAAATTTTTGAAGCAAAAGGGAGACCGAGTGATAATCCACTGATTGTCCACATAGGCACAAAATCTCAGTTAGATGGCATTGTAAGAGAAATTCCACCGGTTGCAGAAACATTAATGGAACATTTCTGGCCAGGACCATTAACAATCATTTTACCTAGAAAAGAAGGGATTTCAGAGAAGGTTACGGCAGGGCTGAATACAGTCGGAGTGAGGATGCCTGATCATCCAGTAGCACTTGCTCTAATTGAAGAGGCAAACGTACCTGTTGCAGCACCGAGCGCGAATCGTTCAGGACGTCCAAGCCCAACGTTAGCTTCTCACGTGTATGAAGATTTAAATGGGAAAATTGCTGGTATCGTTGATGGCGGAGCAACAGGAGTAGGCGTCGAATCAACTGTAATTGATTGTACGAGCACAGTTCCGACAATTTTACGTCCAGGTGGAATTACGAAGGAACAATTGGAAGCGGTGATAGGTACTGTTTCTTTGGACCCAGCCTTAAAGGATGAAAAAGAAAAGCCAAAATCACCTGGAATGAAATATACACATTATGCACCGAAAGCACCACTTAGTATTGTTGAGGGATCACGTAAGTTTATTCAACGTCTTGTGGATGAGAAAAAGAAAGAAGGGCTTAAAGTAGGTGTATTAACGACGGAAGAGTATCAGCATGTGTATAGTGCAGATGTTGTATTATCTTGTGGTATGCGAAGTGATTTAGCTAGCGTTGCGACTAAATTATATGATGTGCTTAGAACGTTTGATGCAAGTGAAGTGGATGTTATTTTTAGTGAGTCATTCCCTAATGAAGGAATTGGAAATGCAATTATGAATCGTTTAACAAAAGCGGCGGGGCATCATATTATCACTGAATGATAATGTACCTTTACCAAACAGAATATTTCTCCTTGGATAAGCATATTGTGAAGTAGCACGTCCGAGGAGGGACATGAATGACGCTTGAACAGCTAATACCTTTAATAATTATGGCGTTCGCCTTAGGGATGGATGCATTTTCGGTGAGCCTCGGTATGGGGATGGTGACATTAAAGTTAAGACAAATCCTTTATATCGGTATGACGATAGGGATATTTCATATTATCATGCCATTTATCGGAATGATATTAGGACGTTTTCTATCAGAGAGGTATGGGGATGTTGCGAATTTTGCAGGAGCCATTTTATTAATTGGACTAGGATTTTATATTGTATATTCGTCTATTTTAGAAGGTGAAGAGAATAGAACTGCCCCAATTGGAATTAGTTTATTTGTATTTGCATTTGGTGTCAGTATAGATAGTTTTTCGGTAGGCCTTAGTCTTGGAATTTACGGAGCGCAGACGATTATTACCATATTACTTTTTGGATTTATTAGCATGTTGTTAGCGTGGATTGGTTTATTAATCGGTAGACATGCGAAAGGTATGCTTGGTATATATGGTGAAATAGTAGGTGGTATTATTCTTGTTGGGTTTGGATTATATCTTCTTTTTCCTATATGATTTTCATATGAGGGTGGAAAATATGAATAGGTTGCTAAAATGGTATGTCGTATGTATAACCTTTTTTCCAAGATGGTTACGTAGGCTTATCATTTGGGGCATTGTTTTGCAAATTGCGGTTTTAGGTTGGATTAAATTGATTCGTGAATGGTAAGATAATTCCTTTCTGTACACTTGAATACAATACTCCGCAAATATAGAAAGGGTGTTACAAATGACGAGATTAAAACAAGTTTTTGGTATTATTATTAGTTTTTTTGTTTTTTGGTTTAGTATGCTCGGTGTACAAATGTTTGCTGAGTTTTTAGATATTGAGTCATTAAAATTTGTTGCAGGAAAATCTGAGGCGGCACGTGCGTTTTATTCACCGTATCCATTTTTAATTGTTTTCCTTATCACATTACTTTCTTTATATTTCTTTGTTATAAAGCTTGGTAAATCGAAAAAAGAGAAATTACCTGCATTAGAGGAGAAGAACGAAGAATTACAGTGAAAAAATCCCCCGCTAAAAAGCGGGGGATTTTATGTTTGGATGATGGAAGTGGACGAGCCGCTGCCGCTTTTAAATATATCCAGCTTCAGTGGCCAGCTCTTCGCATCTAAGAACCTCCGCTACTCAAGGCAAAAAGCACCTTTTGTGTGAGAGAACCTTAGCTGGTCAGAGCTAATCGGGCCCCTTCCACTTTTAAAGTGGCCTCACTAATTCAAATTGTTCTCCTAGTTTTGCGTAGTTGTGTCCTGCTAGGCGGCTTACTGGTTTTAGTTCTTCGGCATGAATGCGGCCGTTTTCGTATAAGTGCTCTGCAACATGGAAACGAACGACACGACCGATTAGTAAATCACAAGCTGGAGAGTCGTCAGTTCCGCCGAGCGGTATAGCGCGTTCTAATATGCATTCCATTCGAATGTTTGCTTCTTTCACCCCTGGTACAGAAATGACATCGCTGTCGATAGGTGTTAGTTTTGCTAATTTGATTTCACTTTCATCAGGAGGTAGGTTGGCTGCTGTTTCGTTGATCGCTTCTATGTACGATTCATCAGAAATATGTACGACAAATTCCCCTTTTTCTATTGCGTTTCGGGAAGTGTCTTTCGGTTTTCCTTCTTTTCGTTGTACCGAAACTGAGATAAGTGGTGGATTGGCAGCAACGATATTGAAATAACTGTATGGTGCGCCGTTTAATACGCCATCTTTCGTTACAGAAGTAACGAATGCAACAGGCCGCGGAATAATACTTCCCGTTAATAATTTATAATTATCTTTTTCGGTTTGTTCGTTTGGATTAATGGATAACATGTTCGTAATCCCCTTTCTAAATATGAATGCTTATTGTTTGTTTACAAGATAGCAGGGGGAAACTCCTGCTGAAAATAATATTTTGTTACATAAAAAGAACTTACTTCAATCGTAATGAAGTAAGTTCCGTTTAAAGAATCTCGAGGTCGAGATAAAAATTAAAGTAAAACGTATGCACCAGGTCCGATTAAAGCTACACCAACAGCAACAGCGATTAACATTAAATTGTATTCAAATCCGTCCTGTGTTACCCAGTAACCATTTTTTCCATGAACAGTGAAGATTGCCATTAACATTGTTCCGACGATAAATAATGAACCAATTGCAGTGAAAATACCTGATGCGAATAAGAAACCACCCAATAGTTCAGTTGCGCCAGCCATAAATGCCATAAATACACCAGGGCGTAAGCCGATTGATTCCATCCAGCCACCTGTTCCTTTCAAACCGTAACCGCCAAACCAACCAAATAATTTTTGGGCACCATGACCCATGAATGTAATTCCTATAATAAGACGAATAATAAGAAGACCGATATCCATCATTTTAAAACCCCCTAAAAGTTATTTACTTATCTTACGTAAGTAATAATAAAATAGTTACTTACTTTAGTCAAGTGGATTTTAACAAAAAAACGAAAAAAATTTTACAAATGAACAACAAAAGATAAAATGTAGTAAAGACCTCTAGACAAGAGGGTGGGAAAAAGAGAGAATATAAGTAGAAGTTAACTTTCTTATTGCTATTCAGACAATCAGAATTGACTGGAATTTTGCAAAGAGCTACAATAAGAGTCTATTAGTAATGACGTAATTTATTTCGAAAGCGTTTTTACAGTATAACTTTCGAGGTATGAAGTCTTACGTGTATCCGATCTTTAATAGAGATTGCCCTATAAACTTTAGGTAAATTATAAGGAGGACTATCCTATGTTTAAAAAATTATTCGGTTTTGGTTCAAAAACAAATGAAGAAACAATCGTAGCTCCATTAACTGGAGCAGTGAAAAATATTGAAGAAGTACCAGATCCAGTATTCGCTGGTCGTATGATGGGTGACGGTGTTGCAATCGATCCTACTGAAGGTGTAGTTGTATCTCCAGTTGATGGTGAAATCGTACAATTATTCCACACAAAACATGCTATTGGAATTAAAACAAAGAATGGTACAGAAATTTTAATTCACGTTGGATTAGAAACTGTTAAAATGGAAGGCGAAGGTTTCGAAGCTCACGTTTCTGAAGGACAAGCTGTAAAAGCTGGAGATAAGTTAATCTCATTCGACTTAGAATTAATCCGTGAAAAAGCGAAGAGCACAATTACTCCAATCGTTATTACAAACACAGATGCAACTGAGTCTATTAAGACAACTGTAGGTGTAACAGCTACAAAAGGATCAACAGAAGTAATGAAAGTTACAATGAAATAATTATTGTATAGAAGGAATCCGTTTCATATGAAATGGATTCCTTTTTTTGTTTTGTAGTATGTTCATTATGTATGTTAAAATACTCTAGGCACTTGGAAATAGGGTTTCACATATATGTGGATAAGGCGCATTTTTCTTAGAAAAATGCGCCTTTTGTATATTTACATTTCTTTTGTTCTATTCTAATGTACGTTATGATAAATGGTAGGAAACAGGAGAAAAGGGGTGGGTTTAGATGAAACGAGTGTTATTTGTTTGTACTGGAAATACATGCCGTAGTCCGATGGCTGAGGCTTTGCTTCGTCATTATGGAGAAGGGAAATTTGAAGTGCAATCGGCTGGTGTTTTCGCCTATCCTGGAAGCGATGCATCGATACATGCGAAGGAAGCTTTAGCTGAAAAAGGAATTTCAATAGATCATGCTTCGCAGCAGGTGAACCAAACTTTGCTTGATTGGGCGGATATTGTAGTAACGATGACGGAAAATCATAAGCAAATTGTATTTGGGCATTATCCGAGTGTTGAAAAGAAATTGGATACATTATATGGATTAACTGAGGGAATAAGTAAGGATATTTCAGATCCATTTGGAGGATCACTTTCTATTTATAAAGAAACGTTAGAAGAGATGGAAAAACTTGTACAAACTTTACTGAAAAAACATTCAGAAGGTTGATGTTTCGTGTATAATACGATATTGGAGATCACTTTGTTCTATTAAGGTAGCGAGTGTGAAATGAAGATAATTGATTGAAACTTTGGAGGGGTAAAAATGAAAGTAGTAGTAGCATCTGATCACGGCGGTATGAATATCCGTAAAGAACTTGTAAGTTTATTAGAAGAGTTAAATATTGAATATATTGATTTAGGTTGTGAATGTGAAGCTGGTTCTGTTGATTACCCTGATTTTGCGTTTCCGGCAGCAGAAATGGTAGCGAATGGTGAAGTAGATCGCGGCATTTTAGTTTGCGGAACAGGCATTGGTATGTCGATCGCAGCAAACAAAGTAAATGGTATTCGTTGTGCGTTAGTTCATGATACTTTCAGCGCGAAAGCAACGAGAGAGCATAATGACAGCAACATGTTAGCAATGGGCGAGCGTGTAATTGGAGCTGGCTTAGCGCGTGATATCGCAAAAATTTGGTTAACAACTGAGTATGAAGGTGGCCGTCACGAAAACCGCGTAGGAAAAATTAAAACGTACGAAACAAAGTAATAGATTCTAACTATACGTAGTATGAAATATAATTTGGTGAACCAACCTGTGAAAGGAAGAGGCGTAATGACAGAAATCGTAAAGGTAAGAGAACAGCTACAAATATCGCTTTCTGATTTCCAAGAACAAGCTTCGTTACAAAGTGGTCAAATTTTTGTAGTGGGGTGTAGCACGAGCGAAGTGCTAGGTGAAAGAATTGGGACATCAGGAACGATGGAAGTGGCAGAGGCGATTTTTTCTGAATTAAAACAATTTCAAGAGCGAACAGGTATTGAATTGGCTTTTCAATGTTGCGAGCATTTAAATCGTGCTTTAGTAGTTGAGAGAGAGACAGCGATAAAATATCAATTTGAAATTGTAACAGTTACGCCTGTTAGATCAGCAGGTGGTGCATTAGCGACGTATGCGTATCACAACTTTAAAGATCCGGTAGTAATTGAGTTTATTAAAGCAGATGCAGGAATGGATATTGGAGATACATTTATTGGTATGCATTTAAAGCATGTAGCTGTTCCGGTTCGTACAAGTGTGAAGGAAATAGGGAGTGCGCATGTAACGATGGCAAAAACACGTGGGAAACTAATTGGTGGAGCACGTGCCGTCTATGCGGCAAACGAAGAAACTATGACGTGTCGTTGAAGAAAAAAATAGGAAGTCATCTAAATACTTTATATCGTAAGATAAAAGGTATGTAGTCTGACTTTATAATAGAAGGAAGAAAAGACCGATTTCGGTCTTTTTTTTTCTTTTATGATATAGAAAGTCATGTTAGAATGTAGTTGAAAACATGAAGGTTCGAAAGAATTACAACCTGAATTTTCGTTTTTTCTGAATAAATAAGAAAAAACTATTGGGAATTGATGTAATTCGTTCAGAAAAGGGGGATTTTGGTGGATCATTTAAAACGTCAAGATGAAAAGGTATTTGCTGCAATTGAGGCAGAACTAGGAAGACAGCGTTCAAAGATTGAGTTAATTGCTTCGGAAAACTTCGTAAGTGAAGCAGTAATGGAGGCGCAAGGTTCTGTTTTAACGAATAAGTATGCTGAAGGATATCCTGGAAAACGTTACTATGGTGGCTGTGAACACGTAGACGTAGTAGAAGATATCGCACGTGATCGCGTGAAAGAAATTTTTGGCGCTGAGCACGTAAATGTTCAACCACATTCTGGTGCACAAGCGAACATGGCAGTATACTTCACGATTTTAGAGCAAGGCGATACAGTACTTGGTATGAATTTATCTCATGGTGGTCACTTAACACACGGAAGCCCTGTTAACTTCAGTGGAGTACAATATAATTTCGTAGAATATGGCGTGGATGCTGAATCTCACCGTATTAATTACGATGATGTATTAGCAAAAGCGAAAGAACATAAACCAAAATTAATCGTTGCAGGTGCAAGTGCATACCCTCGTGTTATCGATTTCAAACGATTCCGTGAGATTGCAGATGAAGTGGGCGCATACTTAATGGTTGATATGGCACATATCGCTGGTTTAGTAGCAGCTGGTTTACATCCAAACCCAGTACCACATGCACACTTCGTTACAACAACAACACATAAAACATTACGCGGCCCACGTGGTGGTATGATTTTATGTGAAGAGCAATTTGCAAAACAAATTGATAAATCAATCTTCCCTGGTATTCAAGGTGGCCCACTTATGCACGTAATTGCTGCAAAAGCTGTTGCATTTGGTGAAACACTACAAGATGATTTTAAAACATATGCACAAAATATTATCAACAATGCGAACCGCTTAGCTGAAGGCCTTCAAAAAGAAGGACTTACACTTGTTTCTGGTGGAACAGACAATCATTTAATCTTGATCGATGTTCGTAACTTAGAAATTACAGGTAAGGTAGCCGAGCATGTATTAGATGAAGTTGGTATTACAGTAAACAAAAATACAATTCCATTTGAAACAGCAAGCCCATTTGTAACAAGCGGCGTACGTATCGGTACGGCAGCTGTAACATCTCGTGGTTTCGGTTTAGAAGAAATGGATGAGATTGCAGCAATTATTGCTCATACATTAAAAAATCATGAGAATGAAACTGTATTAGAAGAAGCACGTAAACGTGTAGAGGCGTTAACGAGCAAATTCCCAATGTACACAGATCTATAATAGATTGAAAAAGACTGCTGAGACATAATTGTTTTGGCAGTCTTTTTTTGAGAACATATATTGTTTTTAAAGTATGTATACAAATGATGAATAAATTTTGGCGATATAATGAAGGATACAGCTCCCATAATTGGTAAAGATACTAGATAGATTCATTCTAATTCACGAGTTTACCAAATTTGCCCTTGAATATTAGTAGCGTTTTCTTTACAATCGTAAATAGTGCAAAAAAGCGTGTGAAAACGCATGAATATCATCTAAAGGAGAGATTCACATGGGAAAACTGTATGTATTTGATCACCCGTTAATTCAACATAAGATTACATATATTCGCGATAAGAATACAGGTACGAAAGATTTTCGTGAATTAGTGGACGAAGTAGCAAGCTTAATGGCTTTCGAAATTACTCGCGACCTTCCACTTAAAGACATTGAAATTGAAACACCTGTAAGCAAAGCGACAACAAAAGTAATCGCTGGTAAAAAACTTGGTTTAATTCCGATTTTACGTGCAGGTTTAGGAATGGTTGATGGAATTCTGAAATTAATTCCAGCAGCAAAAGTAGGACACGTTGGTTTATACCGTGACCCTAAAACATTGCAACCGGTAGAATACTATGTGAAACTTCCAACGGATGTAGAAGAGCGTGACTTTATCGTACTAGATCCGATGTTAGCTACAGGTGGTTCTGCAGCTGAAGCAATTAATTCTCTGAAAAAGCGCGGTGCGAAACAAATTAAATTAATGTGTATCGTAGCTGCTCCAGAAGGAGTAAAGGTAGTACAAGAAGAGCATCCTGATGTTGATATTTATGTAGCAGCATTAGATGAAAAATTAAATGACCATGGTTATGTAGTTCCAGGCCTTGGTGATGCTGGTGACCGTTTATTCGGAACGAAGTAAGACAAAAGACGAGAGGGGGATTCCCCTCTCGTCTTTTTTTGTATTCCCCAGGGGGCGGGGGAGGGGAGATAAATATACAGCGTATATGCAACATAAGTTGCATATATATATCATATAATATAGAAGTCTTACGTCTAAAGAACACTATATTATGGAAGGAAAGCATTATATCTTAAAAATATAATAGTGACAAAGTTGTGAACATTTTCTTCTATTATAAAGAGAAAACGGCTAGAAATCGCATATCTCTAACCAGTATTTAGAAGGGGAACGTTTTCATTTTTGGGAGGAAATACCTAATACTCAAATTTTTTGATTTTTTACGATTTCTCGTTGACACTGTTAATACCCTATTGTATGCTAACAACGGGGATAGATGGTAGGGCTTTCAGTGACAAAATTACATCTATTCCGTGACGAAAATGTAAACTTTTTATTTTGTATAGGATTTATGCAAAAAAATGAGTTATTATTAACACATCGTGAATGAGGGTTACATATTGGAGGGATGAATCCTTGCAAAAAAACGATCGCAGCCATATAAAAGCTTATGCTTTAATGTCAGGAATTCTTGCTCAGTTAGTCGGTTCTATTCTTGTTGGAATCTTTGGTGGGCAATGGATTGATAATAAGGTTGGAACGTTTCCATTGTTTCTTATTATAGGGTTATTACTCGGGTTAGGAACAGGGGTATACGCAATGATTCGACTCATTCGACATTACTATTCGGGAGAGCAATGATGATAGACGTACATGGACTTGTCCAAAGACAAAAGAAATATATGTACTACTTGCTTGCGCTTCTAGTGCTAGGATGGGGATTTACCTCTTACAAGGATGTATTTCTTGGGCTGATTATCGGGACGATTTTCAGTTTTCTTAGTTTGCGCATCATTGCACGTAGAACAGACAAGCTACTAGATCGCGTAACAAAGGGAGAAAACGTGAAGTTTAAGGCGACAGCGGTAAGTACATATTCAAGATTCGCCACGATTGGGTTATTAATTTTATTTGCAGCCAAATATCAAGAGTTAATTGCGATGTGGGGCCTAGGTGTAGGATTGCTGACAGGATATCTTGTCATGATCATAGATTTTCTTTATTTAGAGTATAAGAGCAGGGAAGAGAGGTGAATTACTAGTGGAACACGGTAAATTAGTTGAATTTCTAGGTTTAACGTTCGATTTGTCATCAGTTATGATGGTTACTGTAGCAGCAGTTATTGTTTTCTTAATCGCTGTTATCGGAACTCGCAGCTTAGCTCTTCGCCCAACAGGAATGCAAAACTTCATGGAATGGGTGTTTGACTTCGTGAAAGGGATTATCAATAGTACGATGGACTGGAAAACAGGTGGACGTTTCTTAACGCTTGGCGTTACGCTTATCATGTTTATCTTCGTATCGAACTTCCTTGGTTTACCATTCATGTATTCAGCAGTTGAAGCTGGCGAACATATTGCATGGTGGAAATCACCAACGTCTGATCCAGCAGTTACATTAACATTAGCCGTGATGGTAGTTACCCTCACCCATTATTATGGAATTAAGATGAAGGGTACGAAAGAATACGTTAAAGGTTATTTCCAACCTATGAAATTCTTATTCCCATTAAAGGTTATTGAGGAGTTTGCTAACACATTAACGTTAGGTCTTCGTTTATTTGGTAACATTTATGCGGGTGAAATCTTATTAGGATTACTTGCTAAGTTAGGTGGAGCATCGTTCCTTGGTGCATTAGGTGCACTTGTACCGATGTTAGCATGGATGGGATTCAGTGTATTCGTTGGTTCAATCCAGGCGTTTATTTTCGTAATGTTAACGATGGTTTATATGGCTCATAAAGTAAGCCATGACCATTAATATAATTTAAGTAAGAAAAAATTTATTTTTTTATAATACAAAGGAGGACAAATTAAATGAGTTTAGGTGTAATCGCAGCTGCAATTGCAATTGGTTTATCAGCATTAGGTGCAGGTATTGGTAACGGTCTTATCGTATCACGTACAATCGAAGGTGTTGCTCGTCAACCAGAATTAAAAGGCGCACTTCAAACAATTATGTTCATCGGGGTTGCTTTAGTTGAGGCACTTCCAATCATCGGTGTAGTTATTGCATTCATCGTAATGAACAAATAAGGGAGACTCCCCTTACATAGATGGCGAAGAGTGTTTTTCCGAACTTTCTTCGCCATTGCTTTATGAACGAAATATATGTCTTTTTTTTCATATAGTCAATTTAGAAATCTCGAAGGGAGTGAATCCTTGTGCCAACTTTATTATTAGGAGCTGCCATTCCGTATGGAACGATTGCTTATACACTATTCGTGTTCCTAGTTTTATTAGTAATGTTACGCAAATTTGCGTGGGGTCCTTTAATGGGCATTATGAAAGAACGTGAAGAGCATGTTACTAATGAAATCGATGCTGCTGAAAGAAGTAATGCAGAAGCGAAAAAATTAGTAGAAGAACAACGTGAAATGTTAAAACAATCACGTGTTGAAGCACAAGAGTTAATCGAAAGAGCGAAAAAGCAAGCTGTAGATCAAAAAGATGTTATTGTTGCTGCTGCGAAAGAAGAAGCAGAATCAATTAAAGCATCTGCTGTACAAGAAATTCAACGCGAAAAAGAGCAAGCGATTGCTGCTTTACAAGAACAAGTCGCTTCTTTATCTGTTCAAATTGCTTCTAAAGTAATTGAAAAAGAATTAAAAGAAGAAGATCAAGTGAAGTTAATTCGCGATTATATTAAAGAAGTAGGAGAAGCGCGATGAGCAATGGGATTGTAGCAAAACGTTATGCTGTCGCTCTTTTTAAAATTGCAAAAGAAAAACACGTATTAGAAATGTTTGAAGAGGAATTACGCCTTGTACAAAACGTTTATGTAAAGAACGGAGAACTACATAGCTTTTTAACGCAACCGAACATTTCAAAAGAGCAGAAGAAAACGTTTCTTGCAAACGTATTCGGATCTGTTTCTGAATCTATTTTAAATACGTTATACATTTTAATTGATAACAAGCGCATTGATATCTTACCTGAAATTGCAGATGAATATGTTGTTCTTGCTAATGAAGAACGTAACGTAGCGGATGCAACTGTATATTCTATTCGTCTTCTATCAGAAGAAGAGAAGCTTAACATTGCAGAAGCATTTGCAAAGAGAACGGGAAAAGATGCAATTCGCGTGAAAAATGTTGTAGATGAAGATTTACTAGGCGGCATTAAAGTACGTATTGGAAATCGCATTTATGACGGAAGCTTACAAGGAAAATTAGCACGTATTCAGCGTGAATTAATGAAGAATAGATAGGGGTGAAGCACATGAGCATCAGAGCTGAAGAAATTAGCGCACTGATAAAGCAACAAATCGAGAACTACCAGTCTGAAATCGAAGTTAGTGATGTTGGTACAGTTATCCAAGTTGGTGACGGTATCGCGCGTGCTCATGGTCTTGATAACGTTATGGCTGGTGAACTTGTAGAGTTCTCTAACGGCGTTATGGGACTAGCACAAAACTTAGAAGAAAACAACGTAGGTATCATTATCTTAGGACCTTACACAGAAATCCGTGAAGGTGACGAAGTTCGTCGTACTGGTCGCATCATGCAAGTACCAGTAGGAAAAGAACTAATCGGTCGTGTTGTAAACCCATTAGGTCAACCAGTTGATGGTTTAGGCCCAATCAATACAACAAACACTCGTCCAATCGAAAGTCCAGCACCAGGTGTAATGGATCGTAAATCTGTTCATGAGCCACTTCAAACAGGTATTAAAGCGATCGATGCTCTTGTACCAATTGGCCGTGGTCAACGTGAGTTAATCATTGGTGACCGTCAAACAGGTAAAACAGCAGTTGCACTTGATACAATCATTAACCAAAAAGATGAAGATATGATTTGTATCTATGTAGCTATCGGACAAAAAGAATCAACTGTACGTAACGTAGTAGAAACACTACGTAAGCACGGTGCATTAGATTACACAATCGTTGTAACAGCATCAGCTTCTCAACCAGCTCCATTATTATACCTAGCTGCTTATGCTGGTGTAACAATGGGTGAAGAGTTCATGTACAATGGTAAACACGTATTGGTAGTATATGATGACTTATCAAAACAAGCGGCAGCTTACCGTGAGCTTTCATTACTATTACGTCGTCCTCCAGGTCGTGAAGCGTATCCAGGGGATGTATTCTACTTACATTCTCGTTTATTAGAGCGTGCAGCAAAATTAAGTGATGCAAGAGGCGGCGGTTCTTTAACTGCACTACCTTTCATCGAAACACAAGCAGGGGACGTATCAGCTTACATCCCAACAAACGTAATTTCTATTACGGACGGACAGATCTTCTTACAATCTGACTTATTCTTCTCTGGTGTACGTCCAGCGATTGATGCAGGTACTTCTGTATCTCGTGTTGGTGGATCTGCTCAGATTAAAGCAATGAGTAAAGTATCAGGTACACTTCGTCTTGACCTTGCATCTTATCGTGAGTTAGAAGCGTTCGCTCAGTTCGGTTCTGACCTTGATAAAGCAACACAAGCGAAATTAAACCGTGGTGCTCGTACAGTTGAAGTATTAAAACAAGGATTACACAAACCGTTACGTGTAGAGAAACAAGTTATCATTCTTTACGCTTTAACACGTGGATTCCTAGATGATATCCCAGTAGTAGATATCACTCGTTTCGAAGAAGAATTCCATGCTTGGTTAGATTCAAATGCAGCTGACTTATTAAGCGAAATTCGCACAACTAAGAAACTTGCGGATGATGACAAATTTGCAGCAGCAATTAACGGATTTAAAAAAGTATTCGTAGCTTCTGAATAATAAAAGCATAAGCGGCTCGTCCTGAATGTGAGGGGGAAGAAGTGAAGCCACCGAGCATTCAAGCCGCTGGAGCTAGATAATATAAAAGGCAACTCAAGTTTTGAGATTGCTGACGGTTATGTAAAGGAAAAGAGTAGGTGTACCTATTCTTTTCCTTCAATCATGAGCAAGAATATCTTGCAACCTAGATTAGGAAGAGGATTCTTACTAATCGTGCCAACTTCCGGAAAAAAGGTGGTGAAAACCTGTGGCATCTTTACGCGATATAAAAGCGAAGATTAACTCGACAAAGAAAACGAGTCAAATTACGAAAGCGATGGAGATGGTATCTGCATCTAAGTTAAACCGTGCAGAGCAAAATGCTAAATCTTTCGTTCCGTATATGGAAAAGATTCAAGAAGTAGTAGCGAGCATTGCGCAAGGAAGTAAAGGGATTAATCATCCAATGCTAAATGCGCGTCCTGTAAAGCGTACAGGATACATCGTTATTACATCTGATCGCGGACTAGCAGGTGGTTATAACAGTAACGTATTACGTACAGTAAGTAACGTAATTCGTGAACGTCATAATATGGATTCAAACCAATATTCAATTATTGTGCTTGGACGACTAGGACGTGATTATTTAAAACGTCGCGGCTTTAACATCATTGATGAAGTAGTTGGATTATCTGACCACCCATCATTTACTGATATTAAAGATCTTGCTTCTCGAGCAATTGCGATGTTCGCAGATGGTGCTTATGATGAGCTGTATATTTACTACAATCATTATGTAAGTAAAATTTCACAAGAAGTAACGGAAAATAAAATTTTACCGCTTACGGATGTGGCGTCTGACAAACCGACGACAGCCTATGAATTCGAACCTTCTGAAGAAGAAATTTTAAAAGTATTATTGCCACAATACGCAGAAAGCTTAGTGTACGGTGCATTACTAGATGGTAAAGCAAGTGAGCACGCGGCGCGTATGACAGCAATGAAGAGTGCTACAGACAACGCAATGGAAGTTATCGATTCACTTACACTTTCATTCAACCGTGCGCGTCAAGCAGCGATTACGCAAGAAATTACGGAAATCGTTGGTGGAGCAGCAGCGTTAGAATAGTATTAAAAAGCGTAGGCGGTTTGTTCAGAATGAGAGGGGGATGGAGCTTTTGACGTAGAGGCGATTTGTGCCTCGCAGGAAAAAGCGAAGCCACCGAACGTTCTAACCGCAGGAGCTAGATTCAATAAAAAGTGGAAGCGGTTCTTTCAGGAGAACCGCGTAAGCTAAACTAATAAAAATTAAAAGCCGACTTCTCTTAGAAAGTGGGCTAATTAAAAGAAAGCTAGGAGGGAACCCGATGAATAAAGGGCGCGTTACGCAAATCATGGGTCCGGTTGTAGACGTTAAGTTTGATGGCGGAAAGCTACCAGAAATCTACAACGCCCTTACGGTAAAACAAAGCAACGAAAACGGAGCAAACATTAACTTAACATTTGAAGTTGCACTTCATTTAGGTGATGATACAGTTCGTACAGTTGCGATGTCTTCCACAGATGGACTTGTTCGTGGCACAGAAGTAGAAGATACTGGTAAAGCAATCTCTGTACCAGTTGGTGATGTAACACTTGGTCGTGTATTCAACGTATTAGGTGATGCAATTGACTTAGATGGTGAAGTTCCTGCGGATGTACGTCGTGATCCAATTCACCGTCAAGCACCTGCATTCGAAGAATTATCTACTAAAGTAGAAATTCTTGAAACTGGTATTAAAGTAGTAGACTTACTTGCTCCTTACATTAAGGGTGGTAAGATCGGTCTATTCGGTGGTGCCGGTGTAGGTAAAACGGTATTAATTCAGGAATTAATTAACAACATCGCACAAGAACACGGTGGTATCTCTGTATTCGCCGGTGTAGGTGAGCGTACTCGTGAAGGTAACGACTTATACCACGAAATGAGCGATTCTGGCGTAATTAAGAAAACTGCGATGGTATTCGGACAAATGAACGAGCCACCTGGAGCACGTCAACGTGTTGCATTAACAGGTTTAACAATGGCTGAGCATTTCCGTGATGAGCAAGGACAAGACGTACTACTGTTCATCGATAACATCTTCCGTTTCACGCAAGCAGGTTCTGAAGTATCTGCCCTTCTTGGTCGTATGCCATCTGCGGTAGGTTACCAGCCAACACTTGCAACAGAAATGGGTCAATTACAAGAGCGTATTACATCTACAAATAAAGGGTCTATCACGTCTATCCAAGCGGTATATGTACCAGCCGATGACTATACTGACCCAGCACCAGCTACAACGTTCGCTCACTTAGATGCAACAACAAACTTAGAGCGTCGTTTAACACAAATGGGTATTTACCCAGCCGTAGATCCATTAGCATCTACATCTCGTGCACTTTCTCCAGAAATCGTAGGAGAAGAGCATTATGAAGTAGCTCGTCAAGTACAGCAAACTTTACAGCGTTATAAAGAGCTTCAAGATATCATCGCTATCTTAGGTATGGATGAGTTATCTGAAGAAGATAAGTTAGTTGTACATCGTGCTCGTCGTATTCAATTCTTCTTATCACAAAACTTCCACGTAGCGGAGCAGTTTACAGGTCAAAAAGGTTCTTACGTACCTGTAAAAAATACAGTTAGTGGTTTCAAAGAAATTCTAGAAGGAAAATATGATGACCTTCCAGAAGATGCATTCCGTCTTGTTGGTAGCATTGAAGAAGTTATTGAAAACGCGAAGAAAATGATGGCGTAAGGCCTTAGGAGGGACGAATTATGAAGACATTTCCAGTCAGTATTGTAACTCCTGATGGACCGGTTTACGAAAAAGAAGTAGAAATGGTAAGTGTAAAAGCAGAGAGTGGGGAAATGGGGATCTTACCGGGTCACATTCCGACTGTTGCACCATTAAAAATTAGTGCAGTTCGTCTGAAAAATGGTGGACACACTGATTATGTAGCAGTAAGCGGTGGCTTTATCGAAGTTCGTCCAGATAAAGTAACTGTATTATCACCATCTGCTGAAGAAGCAAACCATATCGATATCCATCGTGCAAATGAAGCGAAGCGTCGTGCTGAGCAACGTATGCAAGATAAACAAGCACATGTTGACTTTAGACGTGCAGAAATGGCCTTGCAGCGTGCTGTGAACCGTTTAAACGTTTCCGATATGAAGTAAAAAAACGTAAAGGCCTCGCCTTTACGTTTTTTTTTATGGAGATAAATGAAAAGAACTGCAGGTTAGTTTTTTTGTTATGCATAGCTGTGTTCTACTCAAATGTTGAAAATGAATTAAACAGATAGAATAAACTAACAAAATTGGTATAATTATATTATTGCTTGTATAAGTAGATAATATATAACAAGTTATATTTTATAAAGGGGATGAATTAATGATCGGGGAAATGAAACAAGAAGCATTGCACTCTTTAAAGGGAAAATGGGGACTAGGTGTCGGATCAACGATTTTATATTTTATTTTAAGTTATGTTGTTGCACTGGCTGCAATGCTTATACTTTTAATTCCAGGCCTTATTATATTTTTCGGAATTGCTGGTTTAACTGGTTCACTTGAAGAGGAAACAATTTCAATTGGGGCAGGTATTACATTTGGAATTCTTTATTGCATAATGATGATTTTGAGTAATGCATCTTATGGTATTACATCATACGGTTATACGAATGTGTTGCTACAAATTAGTAAAAGAGACGATGCTAGAGTAGATTATTTATTTGAAGGATTTCGTGGCTTTAAGAGAATGATGAAAACAATGTGGGCTATGCTTGCGATTTTATTATATACAGGTACATGGATCCCAGTGCTATTAATAGGTTTATTCTCGTTTTTTGGTGGGGAAGGGAATGTATCGTTAATAATTGCGTTCTTCGTACTATTAGCTATTTCAGTTGTTGTAATGATTGTGACGTATTTTTCTTATGCGATGACATATTATGTTATGATTGAAAATCCAGATTATAGCGTTTCGCAGGCGATGAAAGAAAGTAAGAACATCATGAAGGGGCATAAGCTAGATCTATTTCTTTTATGGCTTAGCTTCATAGGATGGGCTATTTTAGCGATGCTTACATTTGGAATAGGATTTCTTTGGCTTAGTCCATATATGGGTACAACGACAGCGCATTTTTATCGCTACATTTCAAAAGGTGAATTGCAGTAGGAACGTGCTATACTAATAGGATTATTACGTATAGGAGGCTCTAATTATGATTAGTGATTTAAAAGGAGAAGCACTAGATTCTCTAGAAGGAAAATGGGGAGTAGGCGTAGGGGCTACATTACTTGTATGGGTTCTTACATCAGCTTTTGGTTTTAGTATCCAGTTTGTTTTTTCGCAAGCGTGGGGCTGGGAAGAAGCGAATAAATCACTTTCGCTAGACATTATTACAATGTTTCTGGTTGGTCCATTGACGCTAGGAGGCTATTATTTAGCACTACATATTATTCGTGAAAAAGAAGTTCGTATTGGACAGCTATTCAGATGGTTTACAGAAGGTAATAAATTTATAAAGTCATTTTTAGTATATTTGTTGGTCAATATTTATCTTATTTTATGGTCTTTACTTTTCATTATTCCAGGCATTATTAAATCGTTCTCTTATGCGATGACGTATTTTATTTTAAATGATCATCCTGAGTATTCAATGAACCAAGCCATTACAGAAAGCCGTCGTATGATGAATGGGCATAAAATGGAGTATTTCATATTATGTTTAAGTTTTATTGGTTGGTTTATATTAAGTGTTATTACAATAGGAATTGGATTCTTATGGTTAACTCCATATTTTTATACAACGAAAGCAGCGTTTTATAAAGAAATTGCAGAAGAATACTATGAGAAAAAAACTCCTGTACTATAAAAGCACCCAGTGTGAATTAATTATTCATACTGGGTGTTTTTTGTAGAAATTTTATAAACTGTTTACTGCCTAACGGTTTACTGAAATAGTAACCTTGCATATATCTACAGTTATTTTTTTGTAAAAATTTAAGTTGTTTTTCTGTTTCAATTCCTTCGGCAATGACAGAGAGGTTTAAAGTGTTTGCAAGAGAGAGAATGGTTGAAACAATGGCCCTTTCCTCGGCCCGATGATTGGCTAGTTGTGTAAATTCTCTTGGCACTTTTAATGTATCGATAGGGAAAATCAACAAATATGCAAGAGAAGAGTACCCGGTACCGAAGTCATCAATAGATGTTTGAATGCCATACTCTTTTAATTGTTTTAGTCTTAATAACGTTTCTTTTTCATCAATCATTGCAATTCGTTCTGTTAATTCAAGTGTTACATATTTAGGATCAACACCAACGTCTTTTAGTATGTGTGCAATATTCTCGAGTAACTGATCTTGTTGAAACTCTTTTGCTGATAAGTTAACGCTCATCTTTAAATCTTTGTAGCCAAGGGTTTGCCATAGTTTTAGTTGGTGGCAAGACTCTCGTAACACCCAATGACCGAGCGGTATGACTTGCGGAGTCTCTTCTACAATTGGAACGAATTCACACGGTGAAATTTCACCTAAAAGAGGATGCTTCCAGCGTATTAAAGCTTCGGCACCAATAACCTTATTCGTTGTAATATCAACTTGTGGTTGATAGACGAGAAAGAATTCTTTATTTGCTAAAGCGAGTGGTAAATCTTTTTCGATTCGGGCTTTTCGTTCCATTTTTTTATATAGTTCTTTTGTATAAAGCGAGCTACCATTCTTCCCTTTGTTTTTTGCTTCGTACATGGCCATATCAGCATGTTGCAAAATAGACAACGAATCTTCGCCTGCTTCAGGGTATATGGCAATCCCGATACTTGACGAGATTTGTAAATGTTGATTTTCAATTTCGAATGGTTCATTCATAGATACTACAATCATATCAGCTATTTTTTGTACATCTTTATCTTTTTTATAATCTTCTATTAGAATTGTGAACTCATCCCCAGCTAACCGAGCAAGTTTCATATTGGGTGTCGATATTCGTTCTAGCCTTTTTGCTACAGCAATTAAAAGTAGGTCTCCTATTCGATGGCCGAGAGTATCGTTAATAACTTTAAAGCGGTCTAAATCGAGAAACATAACAGCGAAAGGCCTTTTTGATGTTTTTGCTCGTATAATTGCTTTTTCCAATTGTTGATGAAACGAACGGCGATTTGCAAGTTCAGTTAATGTGTCATGATATGCTAGGAAATTAATTTGTTCTTGTTGCTGCTTAGTTTCTGTAATATCTTTAATCATTAAATAAACTCCAGAAATATGTTCCTTTAAAAAGATGGGAACAGCTGTCACATTCAAGTAGTAAATATCTCTATTTTTATGATATGCCCGTATTTCTAAAGAAATAGATTTCCCTTTTTTCACGTGATGAAAGGCAGTAATGATTTCTTCCAAATCTTCTTCATACATAAGTGAGTAGTATGGCTGATTTAATAATTCATTCGTTTGATAACCGAGTAAAGTAGTTCCAGCGTTGTTTACATTAAGAAAATTACCGTATAAATCTAATGTGAAAATTGGGTCTGGATGATGTTCGTATAAAGATTTAAACATTTGCTGATTATGATATAACTCATTTTTTTGTTCTACTAAATCTTCTGTACGTAGTTCAATTTGCTTCTCGAGTTCCGAATTGAACTGCATTTGTGCTAGTAATAATACTTTATTTTGTCTTCGAACTAACATATGGCGTATGAGAACGAAGAAGAAAGTTAACATAAGCCCGATTACTACAATAGGCGCAAAAACGTTTTCGGCTAATATAAAAACAATAAGTGCCACTACAGAAATATACGGTAACGATAATCGGATTGATTCACCAACTTGAGGCGTTAGTAGTACTTGTTCTTGTTTCTCAGGCTCTTTTGTATGAAGTATACAAGCGATTGCTACCATTACTAAGGTCACTTGATATAACGGAGCAACGGTGAACATAGAGTATTCTGGTATGAAGTATTTTATATAAGCATAAATAGCGTCCGTAGTAGCATACAAAATTAAAGAACTACTGAGAAGAGCTCCAACCGGTTTTGGTAATAGAGCTAGTGGTCGGAATAAAAGGTTGATTCCTATTAAAAGGAAGAGTAAATCAGCCATTGGATAAGTGAGTTGAACAAACATGTCGATATATGACGTTGTAAAAATATGAATGGTCCGTTCAATGAGCAAATAGTAACTTAAAGTAAATTGAGCTGTAACAATAATGCAAATATCACATATCATAAAAAGCTGTTCCAATAAGTCTCGGTTATAAATAATTTCATATAGAAAGGCAAATGCAAAACTAATTAAAAATAATAAGTAAAAAAAGTCGGATGGATCAACGAATGTAAAGTAGTCCTGCAAAATTAAGCGTTGATAAGTAATTACTATATCACCGATGAAATAAGAGAAGGATCCGATAGTTAATATTATCCAAAACAAACGAGATAACCCTTGTTTCATATTCGAAAAATAAAATATATAACTACAAACTGTAATATCAATTAATATGGTACTTATTCCAGTTAATATTTGAAATGGAAGTGAATATTCATATAAAAAGGACAATGATACGTAATGAATAGCTATATACAACAATGAAATGCTTATAAGAATACTTACATGTGTTTGTTTTTTCATTTATATCACCCACTGTATATACATATAAACCATCTTTTGTATTTTATGTTTTTTAGGATTGTTTGCAAAACATATATCATGTCTATGTTTATTTTACACATTTATAATGAGTTGTAATAATAGATTTTCTTAGTAATTATTAATTGTTGTTTCTGTTCCCAATATATCGACATAGGAATTTGAAGTTTGCTATAATGATTAAAATAGTTGCATTATTTAGAAAAATTTAAAAATAATAAATGATGCAAGTAAGACATATTGTTTACTATGTGAACTTGTTCTTAATTCAGGGGGGAGGGTTTCACAATGGCAAGTGTATATGAAAATAGTTATATGATCGTTTTGATTTTCTTGCTATTAGGTATATTGCTGCCGGTAGTGGCTCTTACATTAGGAAAAATGCTGCGTCCAAATAAACCGAGTGCAGCGAAAGCGACGACGTATGAGAGTGGAATTGAGCCTTTTCATGATGCGAATATTCGGTTTCATGCTCGTTATTATATTTTCGCTTTATTGTTTGTCATCTTTGATGTAGAAACTTTATTTTTATATCCATGGGCTGTTGCATATGACAAGCTTGGCTTATTTGCACTGATTGAAATGCTCATTTTTGTTGTGATGTTGTTGGTTGGATTAGCGTATGCTTGGAAAAAGAAGGTGCTACAATGGTTATAAATTTTGAGGAATTACACCCACAGGAGCGGGCGGAATTAGAAAGGAATATCTTTTTTTCTACATTGGAACAGTTGAAGGGATGGGCGCGGAGCAACTCTTTATGGCCGATGACATTTGGACTGGCATGCTGTGCAATTGAAATGATGGGAGTAGGTTCATCGCATTACGATTTAGATCGATTTGGGTCCTTCTTTCGGACTTCACCAAGGCAATCGGATGTCATGATTGTATCAGGAACAGTAACAAAGAAAATGGCTCCTATTGTTCGTCGTTTATATGATCAAATGCCTGAGCCGAAGTGGGTAATTGCCATGGGCTCTTGTGCAACAGCTGGTGGTCCGTATGTGAATTCGTATGCTGTTGTGAAGGGTGTAGATCAAATCGTACCAGTTGATGTGTATATTCCAGGATGTCCGCCGAACCCTGCAGCTTTAATTTATGGAATCAATAAATTGAAAGAGAAAATTCGTTACGAGGCGAAGACTGGGAAGCAGGTGACGAATAAATGAGTGATCCAAATAAAGATTTAGAGGATATGAAAAGAGAGGCGGCTAGACATGCGAAAGAGGAGGCCCGAAAACGACTGGCCGCGAAGCATGGCGAGGAAATGTCTAAACTTGAAGGAGAATATCGAGAAAAAGGGAAAGCGCTACCAAAAGATAGGGAGATTGATGTAGAAGAAGCGAAGGCGAAAGCCGCAGCAG